>CAZJLG010000063.1:0-7180 GCA_964546665.1 uncultured Candidatus Bathyarchaeia archaeon | reverse complement strand
CGAGGCTGTTACGCTTCAGGTTAACGAGAGCAGCGATACAAATAATCGGTATATTTAAATTGAATTTTCTATACATATCTGTTTTTGTGATTAGTATGTAGGATTTTCCGATATTATGAATGTTTGTATATGTGTAGAACAATTAAACAAAAATGTTTATTAAGTCTTACTACACAGTATAGCAGTAGGTGTAAACATGGTAAGTAAAGAATCCATAATCACAGGCGCCGTGCTAATACTCATCACATACACATTAAGCCTATCATTAGTAAGCCAAGCATTCCCAGCAGAACAAACAACCAAAACACTATCTAGCACAGGATCAATACAAACTTCAATCGGACTCGGTGTTTATACAAATCCTGAATGTACTATCCCACTGACTTCTTTGTCATGGGGAACACTTCAGCCCGGAGGAAGCCAAAACTTACAGTGCTACATCAAAAATGAAGGCAACATGCCCACAACAATAACTATGTCCACCGATAACTGGAGTCCTTCAAACGCTGGAAATTACCTCACTCTCAACTGGAACTACGATTCGAACCCCGTCGCCGTAGGTAACGTTGTACACATTACGTTCACGCTAACGGTATCGCCAAGCATAGAAGGAATAACAACTTTCAGCTTTGACATAAACATTGTCGGAAGCAGCGTCTAGCAGAAATAACTCCACACGTGGGGCTTCCCCACTTTTGACATTTTTTTCGTCTTTCAACTGAATTTTTACAATAGAGAGGGCGAAAGAATCCGCAGTAGAACGGTACCCATAAATGCTGCACCTAAAACAAGAGCCGACAGTCGCAAACGTTTTTTGTTAATAGCGAAGTAACCAAAGTGTTCTGAGACTACCAATTCCGAGGTTATAAGCAGGATTATCGCCATAACCGCTATCCAGAGGCTAATATCGGAGAGAGAAAGAGGAAACTGCATCAATTTAGCCCTCTACTAATTGATACCATATTTCAATGGTTTTCAAATCTAAAGAAGAATTAGTTTTAGCTATAGTTACACGTTTTCCAGTTGTCATAGCCAAAGCACATGAAATGGCACTTACTAAGGGACAACCAACAAGCTGAACGCTTTTTAGATTCTGATCTTTGGAGTAAAGATTACGGTATACTGAATTAGTGATTGTGGCATGAATAAATTCATCTTCAGACTCGATTTGAAAGCCTGTAGCTAACTCCAAATTGCTTACTATGACTGCAGACAACCAGTCATAAACGCTCTCTCGATCGATCTTAGTGAAATCAATTCCCAATTCTTTCTCAAAAAGGTTTACGAGCCCAGAACCGGGAGGAAAAACGCAGATTCCTTTAGGATTTTTGACCAGAAAACGTTTTTGCGCCATTTCTTCAATTGAGGGCACAATTGTGGAATCTTTGCTTGGAATAAAAACTAAATGATCTTTCATACCGCTTAAATGCTCGGGAAGATATGCATCTTTTGGGTACGGTGGTATGTAAAGGGCTTTTCCATCGTATTCTAGGTCTGCAAGTATTCTATCGAGTGTGGTGTACGACGGCAGAATTGTGGCATCTAAAATAGCAGGCTTAACTAATTTGGTTGACTTGATAAAAAGGAAAAGGGCGCCCCAGAAAGTCAAGCTTAATCCAACAAAAGCAAGAATTGTGGATGCGAATACGTATGAGATAATTAACAGTAAGGCTCCAACAACAATAAAGGGTATTCCAATTTTGTTAGATGATATTTTCGTAGATTCCACCTCTTCAGTTTTCAATGATTTATTATTTGATACTTGTAAATATTTGGGAGTATGTACGATAGACGACTTGGCTGAAACTCGGTGGGTACGTTTAATGTATATTTCAACCAAAACAATGCCAATTAATGCTCCTGAATAAATCAATATATTGACTGTCGATGATTGCAGGGACTCGACAAATGTTTTGTTCCAAAATACCATCTCGTAGATATGCGCCCAAAAAAGGAACCATAACGCTACAATCAATAAAACAAACTGGAACAATCTAAACTTGCTGGTACCACTGATTTGCCAAAGGTTCTGGTTCAACATCTCTACGGTCACAGTAGTATATTTTATATCTGAACTTTAATGTTATTGTTTCTGAAACATTTGTTAATCAATTTTTTCGGGAGTGAGAGGCTTCCAAACAAGTTGCGGCTCATCATTAACATTCACTAGGTCTATGTATATAAGCCCATTTTCTCGAAGATGATGCAACGTGTTTATTAACTCGTCTATTTCATGGTTGGGATCTATAGCTTCAGCTTTAACGTAGATGTTCACTGCTTCTCCAGCTAAATAACTGCTTTTGTCGGTAAACACTGAAAGATTCTGTCGTTACATCAGCTCTTGCTAATGGAACTATCACCATCAGTAAGCAGAGCGCCACACTAACTAATTTGATTGATTTCTTCAGCGACATGCATTTACCTTCCTATCAGGCGGTGTAATAATTTCAGCATTTAAATCCATGCGAAATCTAAAACCAGAAAAACTTCAAAGAATTTTGAGTACATCATTCATACGGTACAATATGAATTTCCATGTCGAAGTTTTTCACTTCATTGGTGATAAGATAGTTAACGAAGGAATAATCGTTAGACGCAGATAGAAAGAGCGTCACTTCGATTACGTCATTAGGGTTGAGGGAAGTTCCGTTGTAGTTCCAAGACAGATCCATGTATTTGGAAAAGCCAGCAGGAGTGATGTTTGATGGGAATAGATGGAGGGTTATTTCGGTGCTGCTGACGCTTCGTATGTACAATGTTGCGTTAGCTGACTCGCCGAGCCAGATTAAGCCCCAATTAATAGTTGTAGTTTGATTTTCAAGTTCTTGATCCCAATAAGCTTCTACACCTATTGTCTTTATGGTTCCAAAGCTTGGTATAGTGTAATTATGGAAGGTACTTAAATAAATTGCAATTCCTGAAGTAGAAAGAATAGAAATTAAGGAAACAACCGTTATTAGCAATATTGTTTTCTTTGAAGAACGTAACAAATTGATGAAAGAATTTAGTCTGGTCCTTATTTTTTCCATAGCCACTAAGCTCTAAAAATTATTTAAAAGACTGTTCCATAAAAACGTTAGTATCCCCATCTTCGCTAATTAACTGTATAGTTTGACCTAAGTTTGTTTTGTTCCATGCTCTTTCGTGGAGATAATAGAAGGCAGTTTTAAGCAAAATCTCTGAAATGCTTACTCCTGCACTTATGGTAAGGTTTCCTGTAAAAAAATACACCAGTAACAAGGTGGTGGACGTCGCGAGTATACGCCAAGTTAAAGTTTTACAGATAGTTCTTGCATGTCTATCCATTCTGACTCCCCACTAACTTAAAATTTTAAGAACAATTCCAGCACCTACAGTTCCTTTCTTTCCCTCGATGACAAATCTTCCAAGTTCAGGAAAATCAGAGTAAAGTTCGAGGCTTAATGGCTCAAGGGCAGAAAGCTCTAACTCCCCAACGGATTCAGAGTCTAATTTTGTTGGCTTTTTGGTTAATAGATCTAAATTAACTGGATCAATCTCTGTAAGTATGTCATTAACTCTACACTTTGTTTGAGCTGTTCCACAACGAATGGTCAACACATCACCAATTTTTATCTGAATGCCCGTAAAGAGTATCACTTCAACAACAAAATCTTTAACAATTTTTGGTTGGTTTTCATGGTAACTTAAAATCTCTCCGCGCTCAATGCCACTGGAATCTTCGAGTAATAGGCCTATAGAATCTCCTGGTTGAGCCTTTGATATTGTTGAGCCAAATTCCATAATTTTTTTGAGGACAGTCTTTTTTCCTGACGGATTAAACACTACACTTTTTTCTGGAATTAGAGTTCCACTCTCAATTTTGCAAACAACCAGTCTTTGATTGTTTTCATAGGGGTAGATGTCTTGGACTACTCCTCTTAGAGGCTTGTTTATCGGTAATATGTTTGGAACAACGTTTTCATCCAATGTTTCAATTAATGTAGGTCCAGTATACCACTTCATTTTTTCGGATTTTTTAAAGACATTATCGCCTTTTATTGCAGATATAGGTATCATAGGCACATTTTGGTAACCCAAGTTTTGAAGAATGAGACCAAGTTCTTTGCATGTCTTTTTGTACTGTTCTTCGCTGTAGTCAACAATATCTAACTTGTTTATTGCAACAACCAGCTGCTCTATACCTAATGTTTTGATGAGGAAGGCATGTTGTCGGGTTTGATCCTGAATTCCCTCTTTTGCTGAGGTAACCAGAACTGCGGCATCCGCCTCTGAAACCCCAGTAAGCATTTTTTCAATGAACTCTTTATGTCCAGGGCAGTCTATTATTGTGTAAAGAAATTTGTTTGATTTAAAGGGAGTATGCATTATATCTATTGTCATTCCCCCTTTTCTTTCCTCTTCCAAGCTATCCAGTAGAAATGCGAACTCGAATTTCTTTCCTGAACGTTTTAATTCTGTTTGAATTTCATTAAGTTTTTGTTCCTTAATAGCTCTAGAATCGAAGAGCAACCGGCCTATCAAGGTAGATTTACCGTGATCCTTGTGACCGATAACAACTAGGTTAATTCTAGGCATTGTCATTTTTCTACACGGCTCCTGATTAAATCATGAAAACTAGTTATTTTTGGCATATTCAATCCTACAGTTTGGTTAAATGAGTAGAAACCGTTTCGGTTGTGATCACCATATCGTCCCACTGCTTTCATTCCATGATCTGAAACAATCAGAACCAAATCGTCAGTGTCTTCAATTGTTTCGGCTAACTGATCAAGCTCCCGGTAGACTTTTTCCATTTTTTCAGTAATTCCGAAACTAAGATGACCTATAGAGTCTGCAAGGTTAAAGTAGCCCATAACCAAATCATATTTTCCAATAGCTGCTAAAAAGTCTCTTTTGTTTTCTTCATGAATCTTCCATACGATATCATCGAACTCTTCTATGGTGGATTTTTCTTGAAAATATCCCTTTAACAATTCTCTTTCCTTTACGTGAGAATGTTTATGCGAAATTGTTGGTACATCTATAGTTATGCTTTTGTCAAAGAATCTCAAAAAAGTCTCTTCAGGATTTAGTTTGTATTGCCATTGCGTTTTCAGAGGGATTTGATTTTCTAGATTTTTCCCGGTAAGGAAACTTCCCCATAACACAACAGTTCTTGCTTGCTTGAAATCTGAGAGATCCGTTTTTCCATACTCTTTTTGCAGAAGGTGGCTACAATTGAATCTCTGGACTTGCTGAAGGTCTAGCGCATCTAATCCTAGGATAATCATTTTGGTTCAACTACATGTAACCGAGGCTTCTAAGTTTCTGCATCATGTAGGCTTTTTCTTTATCTTGAGAGCGCCCAGCCCGTTCTGGAGTAACTGAAGTTCGAATTTCTTCGACTATCTCATCTATATTGCTCGCTGTTGATTCAATTGGAACAGTACAGGGCATGCATCCTAAACTGCGATATCTTTTTCCATCTTTGGCATAGTACAATGGATTTACAGGTAGTTTTTCCTGTTTCATATATTCCCAAACGTTAAATTCAGTCCAGTTTAGTATTGGATGAATGCGCATGTGAGAAAAATCTTCTGAGGGCTTCACATACAAGTCCCATAGTTCTGCGGCTTGATCAGCGTAGTTCCAGTGAAAATTATCATCTCGCGGAGAAAACTGGCGCTCTTTTGCTCGAATTCCATGCTCATCTCGTCTAATAGCCATAATTAGAGCATCAAATTTTCGTTCTTTTATAATATCTTTCAACGCTTCAGTTTTGAGGGCCGTACAGCAATCCAATGCTCCTTTTTTTGGAGACATCTTATTTTTGATTGCCTCGTCATTTCTTGAGACAACCAGGTCTAAATTCCATTCTTTAGCAATTTTATCTCTGAATTCGTAAATTTCAGGAAATTTGTAACTAGTGTCTATGTGTATTACTGGAAAAGGAAGTTGTCCGAAGAAGGCTTTTTTGCAAAGCCAAACTGCCGCTGTGCTATCTTTTCCTGTGCTCCATAACACTGCGGGGTTTTTGAATTGGGCTTTTGCTTCCCTTATGATTGTTATAGCTTTTCGTTCTAAATCTTGGAGATACTCATTCATAAGATCATCCCACTACTTCGTATTCCCATAACAGACATCAATTCTATTTAAATGTTATTTCATTGATGTACATATCATCCATCATGTTCTATCATATGACACATCATTTACACAACATAAAGTTCTCAGTGAAGTATAAATACTACAACAATAGCACATAATTCAGGTGTCAGGTATGGTTAACTATGTAAACATCCCCATTCCTAAACCGCTATACAGTAAACTTACTAAGAGTCTAACAGGAAGCGGATATCGAAGCACCACTGAATACATAATATTTCTGATTAGAAAAAATTTGCCCGATTTAGAGTCAAAAGACATGGAAAGACGATTAAAGGCTCTCGGATACATCTCATAATAAAAATATACACATTAACTCAAAAAATGGATTAAAGTTAAAATTCATCCCTCTCTCAAAAGAAACTTGATTAGTAACTACAGTGACAATGTAACTACATCAAAATTTTGTATTAACAATCGGAAGTGTGTTTAATCATCCATTTCAATGAATTACTTGTTACTTTTTATGAAGTTTTATCAGAGGTATCCTAAATCCTTTAATCTTTCTTTCATAATCTTTGTAAGATTTTGTTGTGATCCAATATTATTTTCTTGTGGAAGTTCAGATTTTAGTTGGTTTTTCAATTCAGGATTATTTAAAGGAGTTGATTCCATCGGATCTTCTTTCAGATTAAATAACAAAGAAACGTCATCATTTGTTGATAGAATAAGTTTATGATCCCCTTTGATTATTGCTTTCTTTTCAAAACCTATATTACTTCCTTCTGATAGTATTTTGTTTACTTTTCTAGGTTGAAGTAAACTCTGCCCATCAACTGGAATTCTGTGATTTATCGAAAGGAGTTCCAAAAGGGTAGGAAAAACGTCGATTAGGCTAACAGCCTCATTTGAGGTAGTAGGTCGAAGATTCCCACCAAAAATAAGCAAAGGTATTTTAATAATTTCTTGGAACAGATTGTGCCCATGACCAAAACCCACCTGACCATGGCCAAATCCATCATGACCTTGGGGGCTATAGAAATATTTCTTCTCTAGTTCTACATGATCCCAAAATTCTTCTCCATGATCCGCAGTTATTACAAAAATTGTATCA
>CAZJLG010000062.1:0-7265 GCA_964546665.1 uncultured Candidatus Bathyarchaeia archaeon | reverse complement strand
AAAGTTTCAACCACGCAGGGCGCGGAAAGAATCATCCAGATGGCCTTTGATTATGCCAAGAAGAACGGAATCAACAAGGTAACAGTCGTGACGAAGGCGAATGTAGTGAAAACAACTGACGGAAAATTCCTCAGCGTGGCAGAGCAGGTGGCTAAAGGTTATCCCGAAGTGGAGTGGGATGACTGGTTCATTGACATAATGACTGCCAAACTTGTAGACCCAAAGAGACGGACACAGTTCAAGGTGGTAGTGCTGCCGAACCTTTACGGAGACATTCTCACTGACGAAGCGGCTGAGTTTCAGGGCGGAGTTGGCACAGCTGGAAGCGCAAACATTGGTAAACGATACGCAATGTTTGAGGCTATACATGGCTCAGCTCCGCGGATGGTTGAAGAGGGAAGAGCCGATTATGCTGACCCATCTAGCATCCTTAGGGCAACTGTCATGCTCTTGAATCATGTCGGTTTCGTAAACAAAGCCAAGAAACTTGAGATGGCTCTAGACGTTTGTGGACAGCATGAAAAGAAAGTGGTTACAACCGGAAGATCGGATGGTGCTACTGGGGCAGAATTTGCTGACTACGTGATGGAGACAGTCCAAGACCCAGAACTGGAAAGCAAGTGGCGAAGCTACCAATAGCCTAAAACTCTTGACTGTTTAGACTAAAGCTGGCTGTGTAGAGCAGCCAGTCATCTTTTTCTTTTTTCATCCTGACCGTGTGTTTATTTAGTTACTTTGGTACAGATTTTATTATGAAAAATCCGGATAATGCTGTCACTTTCAGAGGGCGCTTTCTGGGTCTTGCTTTCTTAGTGGTTGTCCAGTTTTTTGTCGGAATCGTTCATGTAGTGCTTGGGTTTACTATGTTTGTGAGCGGTTTTTCGTTGGCTGCTTTTTCGGTTACGCCACTGATTTATAGCGTTTACACTCTGGCTTATGGCTGCTTGACATTGCTGTTCGCTTATTTGCTTTGGATGGGTAAACCTTTGGGATGGCTTGGCACAGTAGGCGTCTCTCTGTTCGTGATTGCTGCGGATGTTCTAACAGTGTTGGATGTGCTTCATTTTCTAGGCATTCCCAGACTTGCGGCTATCGGCGAAGTTCCTTTCAGCCTTGTTGTCCTAGCGTACCTTCTTCAAGTTCATGTCAGATCAAAATATGGCGTCTAACCTGTGTGCCCTGTTATTGGACAACCATCAGGGTTAGGGTATTCAGGACATTGTCTTTGCTTCTGATTTTCTGGACTATTGCTTTGAGTTCTTGGGGTTTTTCGGCGCCGACTTTTGCGCAGATGTCGTAGGTTCCGTAAACCATGTATGCTTCTTGTACGCCTTTGATTTCTTTTATTTCCTCTAGAACGCTTTCCATCTGGCTCGGTTCAGTGTTCATCAAAACATAGACCAAAGACATGAAATTCGCCAAATAACAACAATGAAGAAGTCCTATAAAAACGTGACATCTGAAGGCAGGCACACACATATTTACTTAAAAGATGACTTACTATGTTATATCTCTTGGACAAGCTGGTCACCAAACTTGGAACCTGAAGATGAATTAACCACAACAGGAGTGCGGACATACGTTTATTTGGTTAAGGCTGGAAAACCTGTTGGCCCTAGAGAAGTAATGAGAGGCGCAAAACTGACCAGCCCAAGTGTTGCTTACCGGAATCTGCAAAAACTAATGGACATGGGCTTGGTGCAGAAGGACGAGTATAGTAACTACGTTGTTAAAGAAAAAGTTGGAATCAAAGGATACATGTGGATAGGAAAAAACCTAATTCCTCGGTTTATCCTGTTTGGCCTCATCTTTTTAGTTGTTTTAGCCATCGAAATTGGCATCCTAGTGCTCCACCTTCTGACGGCGTCATCAGTTGAAGGGTCATTTTGGCTTTTGACAATTGTAACTATAGTATCTGCCGGAGTGTTCTTGGCTGAAGGATTAAAATGGAGAAAGAACAAACCCTCAATTTGACAAATCAAGCTTCAGTAATCGGCTAGGCTTGTTGTCTAGGTTTATGTTTTTTTGCAAGGTCAGGCAGCTTCTTCAGCGACTTTTCTAGTACTTCAATGCTTTTGAGGTACTCTTGTATGTCTATGTGCTCGTTGGGTGTGTGGTCTAGCCGCGAGTCTCCGGGTCCATACGTGACCACCGGAATCTTAAGCGCATTCCCCAGAACGTTCATGTCTCCTGTGCCAGTTTTCCGCGAAAAAGAAGCATAATTCAGCGTAGTCTTTCTTATGCCCCAAGCCAAAGCACGGACAATAACTGATCTGCGGTCAGCCTCAAAGGCCTTGGCAACATCCACCATCTCCACCGTCACCTTAACCTTCGGGTTAGTTGCCTTGTAGCGGTCAATTTTCCGCTTAACCTCCTCAAACACAACGTCAGGCGTAAGCTGAGGCGGAATACGCAACTGAACAACAATCTCACACTCAGAGGGAATAAATGAGGCAGAATGGTTACCGCCCTTAATCCCCGTTAAGCAGGATGTAATCGAGTAGAAGCGGCTCTTCAGCTTCTCCTCACGCAAATGAAGCTTGTTAATCTGTCTCCAAAACTCCATAGCCTTCTCAATCGCGTTATCAAACAGCCACGGCGCAGCAGAATGACCCGAAGGCGTCTTAACAGTAACCTTCACAGTCACGATGCCCTTATAACCAAAAACAATCTTCTCCAAGCCGCTCGGCTCACCGAAAATGGCGTAGTCCGGCTGGATGCCCTCTTCAACAAAATGCTGGATTCCTGTGCCTCCCTTCTCCTCGTCCACTACGCCAACAACCAGAATCTTGCCCGGAAAACCAGACTTGACAAAGGTGGAAGCCGCAACAATCATCGCAGCTAAAGGTCCTTTAGCATCCACAGAGCCTCTGCCATACAGTTGTCCATCCTCTGTCCTGACAGGAATCTCGCCTTCAACAGTGTCCATGTGCCCACACAAAAGAACAATTGGAGAGCCTTCGCCCAATTCGCCGATTACGTTTCCCACTTCGTCTCTGTGAACGCGGAAACCCAGCTTCTTCATCTCGTCAGCCAAAAACAGGGAAATCTGCTCCTCATTGCCTGACGGACTGTAAATCTTTACCATGCGAGTCAGCAAATCAACCGCGTAGTCGTCGCTCATCTGTTCTCTCCCGCCAATACCTCATCCAACACTTCAATTACCCTGTCAATCTGCTGCTTCTCTATGACTAGGGGAGGCAGAAACCGGACAACGTTTCTTCCAGCGTCCAGAACAAGAACGCCTCTCTCCATGCACCCCTGCAGTATTTTGTAGACGTCAAACCGCATCTCCATCCCCAGCATGAGACCTAAACCGCGAACCTCCCTGACAATCTTGTACTTCTCAGCCAGCTCCTCCAGCTTACCCTTAAAGTATTTTCCAAGAGTCGCCGCTCTTTCCGGAAGCTTCTCCTCAACCAGCACATCTATTGCCGCACTAGCAGCAGCACAAATCAACGGATTGCCACTGAACGTGCTGGAGTGCTCTCCCCGCTGAAAAGCATCCATAACCTCTCCCCTCGCAAAGGTTGCGCCCATAGGCAAACCCCCGGCAACAGATTTTGCGAGACACATGATGTCAGGAACCACATTCCAATGTTCACAGGCGAAAACTTTGCCGGTGCGACCGAAACCCGTCTGCACCTCATCAAAGATTAGCAACACGCCCTTCTCGTCGCAGACTTCTCTCAGTCCAGAAAGAAAACTGTCTGAAGGAACAAGGATTCCGCCCTCTCCTCGGACAGGCTCTACAAGCACCGCCGCAGTCTGGTCAGTGATGGCTTCCCGCAGCTTCTCAAGATTGTCTGGAGGAACATGCTTGAAGCCCGGAACCAAAGGCATGAAAGGCGCACGATACTTCTTTTTCCAGGTAGCAGAAAGGGCGCCCAAGGTTTTGCCGTGAAAGGCTCCCATCATCGCAATTATTTCGGGTTTGCCAGAATATTTTCTGGCCAACTTGATGGCGCACTCAACTGATTCGGCGCCGCTGCTGGAAAGAAAAACCTTGTTCAGTCCCTCAGGAGGTAAGCGAATAAGTTTCTCCAGTAGCTCTGATCGGGCATCGTTGTAGAAGGATGCGTGACAGGCAATAAGCGTCTCCACCTGCTTCTGCACCGCAGCCACAACTTTTGGGTGACAGTGACCAACAACGGCTACTCCGTAGCTGCCTGTGCAGTCTATGTACTCGTTGCCGTCTATGTCCCAAACTGTAGCTCCTTTACCCTTTGTTAATACAAGGTCTCTCTTGGCGAAGGTGTTCGCCATAATCTTCTCTTCAGCGTCAACTATTTCCTTTTTATTCACGGCTAATCACCGTACCACTTTCATGCTTCAAAGCAGAAGAAATCGGATTTTCCCTGACGCCAGAACAGATAACAACTTCGCCGACGCCCTGCTCCAACGCCTCCTGAGCAGCGTGAACCTTAGTTATCATGCCGCCTCCAATCTTCTTCAACTTATTCTCAACCTCATCAACGGACAGCCTAGAAACCACTTTTCCGTCCAACTTTAAGCCTTCAACATCCGTTAACAGAACCAGCTTATCCGCCTTCAAAGCCCCAGCAATGCTTGCTGCCGTGCGGTCGGCATCCACGTTAAGGGGCTCAAACTCTTCGCTTGTTGCAACTGGAGAAACCAGCGGCACAAAGCCGTTATCTAGTAAGAGCTGAAGCAAAGAAACGTTGATTTGGGTTACCTTTCCGGTGTAGCCGCCGTCAATCACCCGCTTTCTGCCCCGCTCATCAACTATAACCAGCCGCTTCTTTCTTGTCGCCTGCACAAGAAAACCGTCCAAGCCTGAAAGCCCCACCACCGGTATCTTCTGTTTCTGCAGAGCCGAAACAAGCTTCTTGTTGATTTTTCCTGCCATAACCATGGTGAAGATTTCCATGGTTTCCTTGTCTGTGTATCGGCTGCGGAAGCCTGTGGGCGAAAACACGAACTGCTGTTCCTTGCCCAGCTTGGAGGCTATTTCTGTGACGCCCTTTCCGCCGCCATGAACCAGAACTAGTTGATGGCCCGAAAGAACATCCTTTATGTCAGAGACGATTCCGTCTGGAACTTCCTCGAGGATGCTTCCGCCAACCTTAACTACAATCAGCATTTTTTTCTCACATCGGATGGAAACCTTGACATTCTAATCCAGTTTTTTCGTCTGCGTCAATCATGAGGTTCATGCATTGGACTCCTTGACCAGACGCGCCCCTCATCAGGTTGTCAATGGCAGAAAAGGCGATGATTCTGTGTGTGCGTGGGTCCACCTCGAAGCCGATGTCAACATAGTTTGTTCCCATCGTGATTTTTGGGTCAGGCAGCTGATAGGGTCCCTTCTTGAATTTAACAAAACGTATGAACTGCTCGTCCTGATACATGGATCGGTAAAGCTTCCAGACATCCTTTGTTTCCAGCGGCTCCTTGAGGAAAGCATGAATTGTCGAAAGAATGCCGCGGATCATGTTTACTGCGTGAGGCGTGAAAGAGACTGTGACCTTTTCATCTGTTAACAGGTTGAGTTCCTGCTCAACTTCGGCTACATGCCTGTGATTAGCCACCTTGTAGGGTCGTACGCCTCCTGCTCTTTCAGGATGATGAGACGCAACGGTGGGTTTTTGTCCTGCACCCGAGGAGCCGATCTTCACGTCAGCCACTATCCGGTTCTTTTCGATTGCTCCCGCCTTCACTAGGGGCGCCAATCCCAGAATCGTGGCTGTGGACATGCAGCCAGGACACGCTACCAGCTTGGCAGTCTTGATTTCTTGGCGGTGAAGCTCAGGGCAACCGTAAACTGCCTCTTTCAGCAGTTCTGGGTGCGTGTGCTTCCATCCGTACCATTTGTCGTAATCAGCTGGGTTTCTTAGGCGGTAGTCTGCGCTCATGTCGATGACTTTGACTCCTGTTTCTAGCAGCTGTGGAACAAGGTTAACTGATTTGCCGTGGGGCATCGCAGCGAAGACTAAGTCGCAGTTTTCTGTGACTTGGCTGATGTTTGGGGGAGTGAATTTCAGTTGGGTGGCTCCTCTAAGGTTTGGGTGAACAGTGAAGATGAATTCTCCTGCGTTTGCGCGGGATGTTACTGTGGTTAATTCTACTTTTGGGTGGGGCAGCAGCAGTCTTACTAGTTCTCCGCCCACGTATCCTGATCCGCCAATTACTCCAACTCTCATTTTTTCTCCTCTCTATTCGGAATCTATTATGCTCTGGGCTCCCTTCAGCAGCGCCTCTGCCAAGTTTATCCCCGCAGCTAAACGGGTTTGTTCCCAGAATTCTGGGCAAGCGTTAGCCTCATGGAACATTATGTTCTGTTTGTTCTTCTCCATGCTGTCTTCTATGACCTCTTTGATGTACAGGTAGGATTCTTGGCTCTTGTAGTTTTCAAAAGCCGCCTCCAGCTTCTTGTTCCATTCTGGGAAAGACGTTCTCTTGGTCTTGTCCAGTTTAACCTTTTTCACAGCGTCAAAGGAGGGCTCAAGCTTCTCAAACTCTCCCATCAGATGTTCATCTTTAATGTCCTTGTTTCCGTTCACGCCAATCATGGCATCAAACGCTAGGAGGTAGGATTTGCTGTCTCCTCCCATGGCTGCGCCGCATCTGGCTGCCACCTCTCTGATGTGGGCTGGCAAGTTTACGCCAACCACCATGTTGCCCAGGAACGTGTTTGTCCTGAAGTCTTTGAATCCAGCTCGTGCCAGCGCTGTGGGATAGCAGTAGGGCTCCTTTCTGTCCTCTTTAGTGACTATTATCCTGAGGTCATAGAACCACTTCTGAACGAGCTTCTGAGCGAGGACGCCTACAGGATTGATTATCGACGGCTGATTCTCCCGCAGAATATTTATCAGGTCACTCCGTTCTTTGGCTAACTGCACACCCTTTCCATGAGTCCCAGCGTCTGGCTTGACTACAATGTTCTCGTGTTCCAGTTCCAGTTGCAGCAGGTCAGCTATATCTGCCTCATTATGGACTTCCCTGCCATCCAATGTTTTTTCGAAGGAATCAACTGGAACATAAACTGTCTCGGGAATACTGATTCCTGCCTGCCAGAAATGGAGTAGTGTTCTCAGTTTGCTGAAGCAGGCGTATTCTACGCACTGGGGGTTTATGACGTGTTTGCCGAATGCCTCTAGAACGTTTGCCGCGAAGAGTCTGCGGTTTTTGCTTTGTGCCCTGTTTAGCACTACTTCGACGTCTTTGAGGGCTTGAGTGTAGTCTTTTGCTTTGGTTCTGATGCTGTAACCGTGTTCGTCTAGGCGAACTGCAACTTTGCGGAA
>CAZJLG010000061.1:0-7277 GCA_964546665.1 uncultured Candidatus Bathyarchaeia archaeon | reverse complement strand
TCCATCATCTTGTCTAAGGTGGGTTTTAGTTTCTTGTTTTCTGCTTTGATCTTTTCTGGTCCTAGCGCTTCCAGTTGCTCAGCCATCTCCCGCATGATAGCCGCAAACTTGACTCCTTCAGCCGCCGACACATACTCGACCCTGAAGCGCTCCTTGCTGAGCCCCAGCTTCTCGAAAATCTTTGCTAAGCTGTCCATTCTTTCCTTCATCTTGTAGTTGCCTGAAATGTAGTGGCAGTCGTAGGGCAGGTGACATGCTCCTATCAGAACCATGCCTGCGCCCTGCCTGAAAGCCTCCAAAACAAAATCCTTGTCCACCCTACCCGAGCACATGACCCGTATCGCCCTCATGGTAGGAGGATACTCGAAGCGGCTTGTCCCAGCAAGGTCAGCACCAGCATAACTGCACCAGTTGCACAGGAAACCCAAAATTTTGCCCTCAGGATTCTCCTCCAGAGCAGCTCTGATTTGAGCCAAAATCTGGGCGTCAGTGAAATGCAGCTGAGTAATCGCATCTTGTGGGCACTCGGCAACGCAGGTTCCGCATCCATGACACATAGCAGCAGTAACCATAGCCGCCTTTCCTTCCTCCGCCTTTATTGCTCCATATGGGCACTTGGATACGCAGATGCCACATTTCGCAGTCACGTTCTTGCATTTGCTTGGATCAACATCCGCTATAATCGGCTCTATCTTCCATGTGGGCTGAGAAAGAACAGTGGCTGCCCGCGCCGCGGCTCCGCTTCCCTGAGACACGCTGTATGGAATATCTTTTGCTCCTTGACATGCCCCAGCCAAGAAGATTCCGTCAACCGACGTGTCCAAGGGCTTCAGCTTCGGGTGAGCTTCCATGAAGAAGCCGTCAGCCCCTCTGCTTATGCTTAGGATTCTGGCAATATCCTCTGAGCCTTTGGCTGGAACTGCCGCGGTGCTCAAAACAACAAGCTCTGACTCCAGTTCAATGGGTTCCCCAAGAGCCATGTCCTCTGCACGGATGAGAAGATTCTTGGTCTCCGGCACTTCAGTGATTCTGGACACGCTTCCCCGAACAAAGTTCACTCCCAGCTCACGGGCTCTTCTGTAGAACTCCTCGTAGCCCTTGAAGTTGGTGCGCATATCTATGTAAACAATGTAAACCTCAATGTCATCGTGGTAATGTTCTTTGAGCAAAATCGCATTCTTCAGCGCATACATGCAGCAGAAGCCAGAACAATACTCAAACTTGTTCACGTCCCTTGAGCCGACGCACTGAATGAACACCACGGAACGGGGCTGCTTCCCATCAGAGGCACGCACAACATGACCTCCCGTAGGTCCCGCAGCCAAAATCAGCCTCTCAAACTCCATGGCAGTGATAACGTTGTCAAATCTGCCATAGCCATATCGACTATCGTCCGTGGGTCTGTAAATATCAAACCCAGTTGAAACAATGATTGTCCCCACCTCAAGATCGACCTCTTCAGGCTGCTGCTCAAAATTGATGGCTTGACGTGCGCCACAAGCATCCACGCACTTGTAGCATTCGATGCAGTAGTCCCTGTTGATTGTGTAAACAAGAGGAACAGCCTGATCGAAGGGAACCGAAATCGCCTTCCTGACGCCAAGGTTCTCGTCCCATTCGTTAGGAAACTCTATGGGGCAGGCGTCCCTGCATTCGCCGCAGCCTGTGCAGTCTTCGGCGCTGACGTATCTGGGGTTCTTTCTGATTTTAACCTTGAAGTTTCCCACGAAGCCTTCGACGCTGACGAGGTCGGCGTACGATATTATTTCGATATTAGGGTGCCGGGAAACGTCCACCATCTTTGGTCCTTCGATGCATATGCTGCAATCCAAGGTTGGGAAGGTCTTGTCCAGCGCCGCCATGTGACCGCCTATGCTTTCGCCCTTCTCCAGCAGATAAACTTTGAAGCCCATATTCGCCAAGTCTAGGGCAGAGTTTATTCCAGCGATTCCTCCGCCTATTACGAGCGCCTTGTTTGTGACTGGAACCTCCATTGTTTCGAGGTTTCGAAGCAGCCTTGCCTTCGCAACAGCCATCTTTATGATGTCCTTTGCCTTCTCGGTTGCCTCCTTGGGTGTGCTTGGGTGACACCACGAAGAAAACTCTCGTATGTTCGCCATCTCGAAGAGATACGGATTCAAGCCAGCATCAGCCACTGTTCTCCGGAATGTGGGCTCATGCATTCTGGGCGAACACGCAGCAACAACAACCCTGTTAAGTTTGTGCTCTTTGATGGCTTTTCTGATTTCTTCCTGCCCCGGATCAGCGCAGGTGTAGCGGTTGTCCATAGCCACAACCACGTTGGGCAGCGTCCGCGCGTACTCCGTTAACTCTTTGACGTCAAGTGTACCTGCGATGTTGAGTCCGCAGTGGCAAACAAAAACTCCTACGCGCGGCTCCTCATACATAGTCTTCAACCTCGTCGATGCATCTGTTTTCAACGGAACGGCGAAGCTTTTTTCCGCTTTTGGTTTTCAGTTCCTTAGTCACAGCCTTTGTGGATGCAAGTTTTTCGAGGGCTTTGTTCCATGTGCCCGAACGGATCTCGGTGTGACGTATACGCGTTCTGGCGAGCTCAAGGGCTCCCTCCTCTGGGCAGACGATTCTGCAGGCGCCACAGTAGACGCAGTTCTGCTCATTAACCTGCACTTTCTGGTCTTCCGACAGATACAGGACACCCGTGATGGGGCAGACATCCAGACAGTCATGGCAGCCTTCAGGACACTTTTCGCTGTTGATTCTGAGGGTTCCCTCAAACATCTTTCTTACCTGAATCGCGCCGTCAGGAAATTTTGTTTCGCACAGGCGGCAGCATGGACAGGATTCCTTGTCCACCTCAACTGCAACTCCCTCTTTTCCGTCTTTGGCATGCACTTTCACTTTAATGAGGTCTAAGGGGCAGGGTTCCTCGATTTCTGTGCACTCCAACCCACACATTGTTTCGTCAACAGTGACCTCCCGTACAAGCTGGGGAAAGCTTTCGCTTTTGACCACAGGAATCACATGTTCCCCATCAATTCTTGTGGTCAAAGCTGCAAAGGGACAAATAACTTCACAGATGCCACAGTAGCTACATTTTTCTTTGCTGATGGCTACTGTAGGCGTCTTCGCTTCTTCTCCCTCTGCCTTCGGCATTCTTGTGACTTCAATGGCTTCTCGGGGACAGATTTCCATGCAGATTCCGCAGCCCACACACTTGTTTTTGTTTAAAGTGAGTGAATAACGTTTGGCGTGCAGAACCCTCTCTATGACAAGTTCTTTTTCGTTTTCGGTTTTGAGCAGTTTTACTGGCGTTTTCTGTCCCCCTGCATAACAATGTTGTTGGCTCTTTTGGGGAATGCTTCTGTTTGGTTTTGAATAGGCTACTTAAAGTGTTATAAACCTTATTGACGTCTGCTATTGAACGTAAAACCCTGCAGATACCCTCATCTTTTAAGAAAATGTCTGCCTTTTTGGTAGTGTTTAAGAGTGCCGATTCTCAAATCTTTTCTGAGGACTCATCAATGGAACGCATAACCCTGGCTCATGGAGCAGGCGGAACCATCATGGCTGACCTAATCAAAAACCATGTCCTGAAGCATCTTGGCGGAAGCAGCGCCGAAGTTCCGCTGGAAGCCCTAGACGATTCCGCGGTTGTCGACGGCATAGTGCTGAAATCGGATTCTCACGCAGTGAAGCCCCTGTTCTTTCCTGGCGGCGATATAGGACGGCTGGCTGTCGCGGGCACAGTTAACGACATTGCCATGATTGGGGCTGAACCCATTGCTCTCACCTGCGGTATTGTGCTGGAGGAGGGGCTTCCGTTAGCAGATTTTGACAGAATCTTGGAGAGCATGGAGACTGCCTGCAAAGAAGCCGGAGTTTACGTAGTAACCGGGGACACAAAGGTTGTTGAGAAAAGCGGATTCGGAGGCTGCATCATCAACACTTCTGGAATAGGCAAACGAGGCGAGGCACTGGAACATGACATCGCTGAAGTCAAGAAGCACCGCAGCTTCGATTCACGTTGGCTCCTCGACTCTAACCTTCGTGCAGGCGATAAGCTCATAGTTTCGGGCACAGTGGGAGACCACGGAGTAACCATCCTGTCAGCTCAGGAGGGCTACAATTTTGGAAGCAACATAAAATCCGACGTTGCCCCCCTGAACAAGTTGACACTGAAGCTGCTTGAGGTCGGCGGAATCGTAGCCATGAAGGACCCCACACGAGGAGGCTTATCCAACTCGCTGAATGAATGGAGCACAAAATCGAAGGTCGGCTTGATGGTGCATGAGTCGAAGATACCCCTGCGGGGAGACGTGAAGGCTGCCTGCGAAATGCTTGGTTTAGACCCTCTGGAGATTGGAAATGAAGGCAAAGTGCTCATTGGAGTTGTGCCCCAGAAAGCCGAAGAAGTGTTGGCTGCCCTAAAAGAAACCAAGGAAGGCAAAAACGCAGAAATCATAGGCGAAGCAACAGGAGACTTCAGCGAGGTAGTTCTCGAAACTGTGGTGGGCGGAAAAAGAATCATGGCGCCGCCAGTCGGAGACCCAATACCCCGAATCTGTTAGCAGAAGCTGCAACTTGTGTTGGTCTAAGTTTTGGTTTTGTGTACCAACACTGAAAAAGGCTGGTGTATTGGTTTTCTAGTGGATGGTGTTTTGTGTTGAGTTGGATGGATGAAGTTGTTTACAGGCCTATTGGTGTTATCCATTCCCCGTTTAAGGCGCCACAGGATGTTCCGATACAGGCTACCATTGCGGAAGGGGTTGCTGGCTATGTTGAGCTGTCCATGGATTACGTGGAGGGCTTAAGAGACCTGGAAGGTTTCTCGTATCTGATTTTGGTTTACCATTTTCATCTGGCTCAGGAGTATTCTCTGCTGGTTCGACCATTTCTGGATAAGCAGCTTCACGGCGTGTTCGCTACTCGTGCGCCTTCAAGACCAAACCCTATTGGCCTGTCGGTTGTGCGACTCACCAAAATAGAAACCAATCTGCTGCACATACAGGATGTGGACATAATTGATGGAACCCCGCTTCTGGACATCAAACCCTTTGTTCCAGAGTTTGATCAAAGAAAAGCCGAAAAAATAGGCTGGCTAACAGGCAACATTGACGGCATGCATTCAAGCAGAGACGACGGCAGATTCGCCAAAAACAGCAATATGTAAATCTGCTGCATACGCGATTAATCTTCTTATAAGCGCTCTTCTTCATGCTTGATGTGCCCTGTTGATGTCCGGTTCTGGGAAAAGCACCAGTTTTTAGACAAAAATATGTCAAAAAAAGTTGACCGTCCCCCATTCACGTGATGTTCACGCTTCGACAAACTATATCTTCCACTATATCTACATATTATATTCCCCGAGTTGGGGAGCACGCTCGGGTATTGCATTGAAGCATTGAGCATACTGGTCAAAACGGCTGAAGACCTTTATGCGACAAAGACACCGCTTCAAAGGGCTGGACAATACCTAAAGTGTAATGCGCTGGGCATCGAGTGCGCCATCAAAAAGGCGAAAGAGAAGCGCACGACAAAAACGGTGTCTAACCGGGCCTAACATGCACAAAGGGCTTAGACTCAACTCGGGGATTTCTATGTACCACAAAAGCAAATGTTTGCAAACTTTTCTTGACTTGATTAAAGAGACGATTATGTTTTAGTCAAGATTTCTTGACTAGCCTTGTGATACTTTTGGTCAAGGTTTCTTGACAAAAACCCTTTTCTTCTGCTGTGAAACGCTGAATAGTGGCTGAATGGGCTCCAACGCAGGAAAAAGGAAACTTACCAAACATTTGTTTTTTAAGTTTCATTTTTTTCATTCCCCCCAAAGCACCTGTGGAGGAGCCTCAGCAAATTCACTTTCTCCGTTTAGCGCGTAGTTGAAGCCTGTGTTAGATAAATGCAAAACTTAATTGATTGTTTAACAAAACCTATAGTATGACACATGTGCTGTATAGCGAGTGGGTTCCAACATCAAAATATCTGAGAGCTACCTTATTGGCTACGGCAGCTTTAATCGTTATAATACTGGTGGCGGTGGCTGTCTTTATTCAACCCTCAGGCCCTGGAATGCTAGTTGGCTTTGGAGTGTCTACAGCAGTATTGGTTTTGATGCTGTTTGTGTACCGAGTTTTTAGAGGCATAAAAATTCACCTTACTTCTGAACGTCTTACAGTAACCTATGGGCTGAGTCGAGAATCTGTAAAAGTTGACGAAATCGTTTCCTGCAAATTAGTCAAAGCGTCCTTTAGTAGATTTGGTGGCTTAGGCATTCGTTATAGTTTTGATGGCGCATGGGCGTACACAACATCATTTGGCAACGCCGTTGAAATTGTCCCTAAAAATGGAAGAAATTTCATCTTTTCTTCAAACAATTCCAAGAAATTCTGCGAAATCCTAAACAACCTGATAAGCGGACACGAGCACTAGACGATTATATTATGAAGCTCCAGCCTGACTTGTGTCCGTGCCAGAAGAATTCATGCAGTTCTCCGAGGCTTGCGAAGCCAAAATTGTTTTTGATGGATTTGCATAGCTCGTTGAAGTCGATGTAGTGTTCAGCGGTTTTCACGTTCAGTTCGACAAGTTCCCAGTCAACGATGTGGGTCAGAAAATCTTCTATTCCCTTCACAACGTTCCTGTGATAAATCGTATATTCGGCATTGTTTACTGCCGCAAGCAGCTGCGAAGCAACACCCGGCTCAAAGCCTTCGAGGTCAAGCACACTCTGCAGCCTTTCTTTGAATGACCGCACTCCAAGAAACAGGTCAAACAGTTTCAGTTTCACTTCGTTGAAGTCATTTTCTTCCACGATAATGTCTGCCTGCTGCTGGGAAACGGTTTTGGGCAGAAACAGATTGCTTAACAGCAACGCTTTGAACTCTTCGGGCGTCATGTTGACCAGTTCCATGGTTAGTTTTGGTTTCAGTTTGAAGGATCGGAGGTCATGCCAAATAACGTCTGGGTAGTGGTATTCCGCTTTTCTGAATTGCTCAAGAACCGTGTTAACGTTCATGAAGATTCACTTCTAGAACAGTGTCTGTAGTGTACTGCATCTGCAGCAGATATAAGCCTTGTTTACCGCAGTTTGGTTACTCTGTGTTTTGCCCAGATTCTGCATGTGCCCTCATTTGAGACCATGCATGCCCCTTTCGGAGATTCTGGAACACAGCTTGTCATGTAGCTGGGGCACTCAGAGGGATTAATTTTTCCAACCATAACCAGATGGCATAGGCATCCCTTCAGAATATCCCGTGACTCTTCGATGTGCAGGTCATACTTTTTCCGTGCAT
>CAZJLG010000060.1:0-7287 GCA_964546665.1 uncultured Candidatus Bathyarchaeia archaeon | reverse complement strand
TTGAAGCGTTTTATGCTTACGAACTTGTAGGCTATTGGACTATAAATTTCTGCAACAACAAGCAGGATAGTTCCCAGCACCATTATTCCTTTAGCAATGTCATTGGATATCCATTGTACCAGAAATCTGAGAGAATATGGTAACACATCTGGAAAATGTGCAAAATCAAATGGAAAGATTATCGTGAGCCAAACAAGGCTGGCAGTGATAAAAATAATTCCGCCAAAAACGTCAAAGAGGCGAGAAAGGAGCCTTTGACCAAATATTCCGTCCAGGCTACCCGTAATAATCCACGCAACTAGAGAGCCATAAAGAAAGAACATCTCCAACGTTCCGAATTTTGGAGTGAAAAAACCTGTCGACTCCATCTGATGAGAAACAAAATACAAAATCAACAAAACGCTGGCAACAACTAAAGCGATGCCTGTGGCACGTTCATTATTTGGGACACCTTTATCGGCTTCCGCTTTAGCCCTAGAAAACCAGCTCTCTTGAGATTCTGTCTGATTCAAACCGTTTTTCATCCTTCACTGCTTTAGTTTCTGTTTCATGTTCTGAGCAAACTCTTCTGCATTTTTGAGGTCTTTGGCGTTAGGTCTGCCCCGGTTCATTCCGCCAAAATATTTCATGAAACTGTTTGTGTTGAAGCCTTTACATTGAAACTCATCAACTATCACGTAGCCTTTGGATTCCAGTTTGTCCCTAAGACATGAATGGTCTTTGCCCCGTTTCTTGTTACTTGATAGTGCAGCGGTTGAAAAGATGAAGGCACTCTTGTTGTTTACCTCTGGCAGTCTGTCGGCGAAGTCAAGCAACGGCTTGTAATGTTTTGCACTGTCTATCCCTGCCCCAAAACCTACCAAGTCATATTCTTGAAGCTCTTTAGGGTCTGTTCGTTGAGGAGTGTTAATCGGCGCATCAAGAACTTCGGCGAAGACCTTAGCGACTTTCTCTGTATTCATATGATGATACGAATACACCAACAATAAAGCCCTCATTTACAACATCCCATCATCTTCTATCTTACTCTGCAGTTAAAACTACTTGCCACGGGTCCTAGCTTGGTTACATTGGTAGCCCGGGGGAGATTCGAACTCCCGTCGAAGGCTCCAAAGGCCTCCATGATTGCCGCTACACCACCGGGCTAAAGGGGCTATCTAACCCCTCGTCCTCTGGTATAATTTCCTCTCTAATATATACCTTAACGCTCAACAACCGATTCTGCGAAAAGGCAACCAACCAAAAACGATGTTTGTTGTTTCCCATCAGCTGGGATGAAGCTAGCTTAGATTGAGCTAAAAAAATTTAAAGAAAGCAGGATTCAACACCTGCTAGAACAAATTTGGTTTATTCTGTTTCGTCTGTTTCTGTTGTTTCTTCTGCGGCTCCAACAACTTCTGCTTCTGCAAATTTTCTGCCGATATTAGTTATCTTGATTCGCAGCTTGTCCCCAGCTTTAGTGTTTGGAACAAAGACCACAAGTCCCTCAATTCTTGTGATTCCTTCCCCTCTGCGGCTCATCTCTTGAATTTCCACATCATACTCTTTTCCGACTTCAACAGGCTTTGGAGCGAAGCTTCTGTCAAATCCGCCTCTTTCATATGGCATCCTAATTCACCAAAAATGCTGATTACAAGAAAAACTGTGTCTACAGGACAGTTAATGTCCCATATTTTCCTGAGTTAAGCTGAAGCTCTCCTCTGAAGGATTTGATGTAGCCGTTCTCGATTTTCACGCGGTCATCGACATTGACTTGCTCAACCTGCTCATTCCACAGAGTCAAAGTTATGGTGCCTGTTTCATCCTCTATTGTAGCATCGGCAACCCTGTAGGTTTCGTTGGTGTACCGTGAACTAACTTCGCGGGTTTCTGTCTTCTGAATCACCTTTGCCTCAATGTCAACTCTTCGCATTCCATCTCTTAATTCATTAATTTTCAAATCTTTCTTCCTCCGATTTTGTCCAACGCCGCCAAAATGAACCAGCCCGTCATATAAAGACTTCACGCTTGCTTCTTCTTGTGGCGAAATGAAGGAGGCAAAAAGTCGAATATAAGCTTTGCCACCTAACACCCCAGAGCAGCTCCAGAACCTGAAAATCGCTCTTCAACCTGCCAAAACAAGGGTCTCCAGCTTCTGGTCTACTACCTAAAAGCTGGAGTAAACAATTCTAGAAGCCCAAGAACAGCTGCACTAATGGATTCACGATAAAGTTTACGCCAAAAGCCACAGCAGTGATGAGCAGCGCTTTTCGCCATGTATTCTGCGTCATGAGCCGTACCACAACTGCAGCAAGAAGGGCAGTCCATATGCTTCCTATGAGCGGAAGATACAAAGACACACTGTATGCTGCAAGCGGAATCCACGCCTCGTTGAGCACAATTTGCGTGAGGGCAGGATCTAAGTAATAATTTATTGGTGGAAGAGTTGCTACGAAAGCACTGTTTACAAGGGTGTAAACAAAGGCGCTCATGTAGGTGTACCCGATTATGACAAGGAGAGTAGCCCAGCGTCCAAGGTCTTCTTGGAAAAGTTTTGCCACAATCAACAGAATAGCTGACCAAAGAATCCAATCCATGGCAAAAGGAATTGCAAGATTGAATAATGCAAGCTGAATCGCGCCGCCAGCTCCCGCCGATTCAATGAAGGGAACAAACTTTCTGAAAAACAAGCCATCAATTTTCAGTGTATCATTCGCCGAGGACGACCAATCCAGTTTGAACTCCATTCCCGTTATGCTTTGCCAATCAGGAGAATTGTTTGAAGTCCAACCTTGATCTGAACCAACATTAAGGGTCGCATTTGCCCATTCTCCGCTTGAACTCAAAATATCCATTATGTCCGCTTCAAAGTAGCTGTCTTCGCTGCCAGAGAACAGTCTCAGAACACCTGAACTCGGAGACAGTTCCCCTTCGCGTATCCATTTGATCCAGAAAAACAGCTCCGTTTCGCCGTCCGCTGAACAGTTGATGGACCCGATGTCTGTGAGCTTCAGCCAGATGCTGCTTGTTGGGTCAGTTGTCGAAGAGCTGATGCTGTGGTTGCCATCCACGTTTCCCATCTGATAATCGAGGTTATCCAGTAGAAGTAGTCCATTGGAGGTCCAGTTGTGCTGGTTTGTCAGCGTCTCGGTCCAGTCATCGTTTTCTGGCGTTCTGGTTTCAAGATTAAGCTTCGAGGCGACAACATATTGTGAGATTATCATAGAGGCTATGACGAGAACTAAGACCAGAATGACTCCTTTGAAGTCTGGTTTTTCAATGATTTTTTTGAAAGCGTTAACCGGCGAATACAGAACCTCAAATACTTCCCGAACACCCATCTTCTATGATTTCTCCACAACATTCATGCGTCTTTGCTTGCGTTTCTATTAGCTAGTGTCCTCTTAACCGCCTAATAACTGTTAACGTGGAATTGCCCTTAACTGCTAAAGGAGCACAAAAAACAGAAGCTTGCATCATTGAAAAGAAAGACGGCACTCAGCTGTGAATTTTCACTCTCTAGGAAAAGGTTCATTAATGCCAAACAAAAAGATAAGGACAAGGGAAGTCTGGTCCGTTAATGGCATTATCAAATGCAACACGTCTTTGTATTACTGGCGTAGGGTTCGCAGAAATTTTTTGTTGTGAGGAATTTTGATTAGCCGTTTGAGAGCTCTGATTAAACGAGTCCGATTGTACATCCAAATCACTGAGATGGGACCCATAGCCAGAAGATACTTCGTGAAGAATGGTTTTGACGGCTCCATGACCATGCTCGGAATAATTGTGGGCTCATGGGTTTCTAACGGGCCGCCAGAAGTAGTGTTAACTGCTGGTTTAGCCACCTGCTTGGCAATGGGAATTTCAGGAGTATCCGGCGCATACATGACTGAGAGGGCTGAAAGAAAAAGGGACCTTAAGGAGCTTGAATCCGCGATGATAACTAAACTTGATGATTGTATGATATCGGATGCCAGCCGTTTTGTTTCCTTCTATGCTGCCCTAGTTGATGGAGGGTCACCAATCGTAACTGCCCTTATTTCTTTGGCTCCATTCTTTCTTCTGCTGCAGGGGCTAATAGCACTTCAAGTCGCCTACATAGCATCTATTGCTTTAACTTTGGTTACGTTGTTTGCGCTTGGCATGTATCTGGGAAAAATTGCCAAAGAAAACGCCCTATTTTACGGAATCCAAACACTGCTAGCGGGAGTAGCAACAGTAGCAATCGTACTGCTATTTAGGGCAGCATAACAGCTGAGCAAAAACTCCGTTAGCTCTTCCTTGTTCGCAAAAGGTTTGGATGCCTTAACTGTTTTACATTCTTGCAGATTGGTCTTGAGGTGTCGTTACTTCCTCGACAATCCTTTTTCCCGCCGCAACCTCGTCAATGGAGTGTATTGTAGCACCAAATTCCTGTAGCTTATTTTTGATGTCTTCGAAGCTTATCGAAATTCCAACAACAATAACCTTTGCGTTTTCGACTTGCTGGTCTATCTCGTTAATAATTATGTTTACTCCTTCGACTCCGTGTAGGTGGCTGAGAGCTTCTGAGACTTCAACAACGGTGGGTTTGTGGGGTTTTAGGACATCTAGGACAAGTCTTCGTATCATTTTAGAACGCAGCATATAGACTTGCCAATCTATTTAACCTTTCCTCAGACGGACCGAACAAGATTTTCTCATTTTTTCTGTTCTATTACCTCAGCAGTAAAAACATGTCAGCAATCCAAGAAGTTACGGTGGCTTATGCTACAGTTGAAAAGTACAAATGGGCACATTTTGTCACTGAAATATAGTATCATAGACAGCAATTATCTTGCCATTCGTATCCAAGAGGAGACTTCTTCGATTGTCGGATATTCCTCTTTAGAAATTTTGCCCTGATCAACATAGATTTTGGCGATTTCGCCCACTTTTCTGCTAAGCTTAATCAAATCCTGGTCCGCCAGCGCCTTTCTCGATTTCACTCCCGCTTCTATGAGGATTTCAGCGTCATTAGCGTCTACTCCAGGAACCATCATAAGCTGACCCACTGACTGGAGGTTCTCTGCCATCTCTTGTGAAACGCGGGTCTTTTCTCCTATGATAACTGGGTCTGTTGTGAGGAATTCGCCAACAGAGTTTATGCCAAGACCACGCAATTCTTTTCCTAAACTTGGACCAATACCTTTTATGTCCTCAGGGTTTGCGAAGCTCTTCAGTTCCGCTTGGGTTGGCACCATGTTTCCTTCGATTCTTTCGAGCCGAAGTTTAATCTCCTCCAGCTCCGCCTGCTGCTTCTTCAAAGCTGTGGCGCCCTCTTCGCTTAAACGCTTGACTCCCATAATGGCTGTTCCCTGTTTCTTCAGGTCAACGCACATCTTTTCTCCTGTTTCATCAGTCTTCTTTTCTATCGTGGAAATCATGTCTAGGCGTTCCTTTTTGAGCAGCCTTTTTTGTGCCGTAAGAAGGTCAATCGTCTCTTTGTTAGCTGTTTCCAAGTCTGTGTTGATTTTGGTGAAGAACTTCTGGTTTACCTTTCCGCCATATTCGATCTGCTCAGTCACCTCGGTTATTGAGGCTTCCTGGGCTTTCCTGAGGGCAGCCAAGTTTCCGCCTACTTTCAGGAACATCTTGACGATTTCGGGGTCAGGCGGCTGTTTGCGGTATGCCATTATGACTGTGATTCCTAGAAGAATGAATGTTGTGGTTACGCATATCCAAAGGTAGGTGGCTGCGCTGAGGTCACCGAGTATGCTGCCTAATACGTAAGGGTTTATGCTTGTGTCTGCTCCTTGGTTTACTAGCATGACGGCTATGCCAAAAGTACTTAGGATGGCTAGGAAAGTTGCGAAGGCGGATATCCAGACGGTTATTCCTCTTTTTACAGCCATTATTTATGCCTCGTTTTTGTCCTTACGGTGGTTGAGAAGGTTGTCTTTGACTGTTGTTTTTGGAGTTTGGCTTTGAAAGTGTTATGAAGACGGAATGCGTATTGAGAATCCTGATGGTTGTTTAGGCTCATTTTTGGTTCCAGTTGTCTTGCAAATACCACATGTTTATTGTGTATTAATATTTAATAAACATTGTCTTGTGGCACCCAAACAAAAACACAGAAAAACATCCAAACTCGGCTAGATTAGAGCATAGCCTCAAAGTCCACGCTTAAGCCTTCTGTAAGTATTATAATCCACATACTGTAGGTGTTCGTTTTCGATCTGGTGACGAACAGTAAACTTTTGTCGATTCTTCTTCTCCATTATCTGCTTGGTGGTCATGAAGGAGTATGCATCGCTTCCAGCTCCAGAGCCGTAACTGACAAGCACTATCCGTTCATCTGGTTTCGCAACATCCAGAACAGCCGCCAAGCCGATGGGGGAAGCGCCAGAATATGTGTTGCCGAATTTGCCCACTTTTAGGCTAGGCAAATACTGTTCCTCTGTGAATCCTAGTTGGCTGGCAACTTTGACTGGAAAGCTTAGGTTTGGCTGGTGAGAGACAAAATAATCAACGTCATCTAGTTTGAGATTCAGTTGTTTCATGAGTGTTGTGCAGGCTTTTATGACGTGCTTGAAGTATGCTGGTTCACCCGTGAATCGTCCTCCATGTCTGGGGTAAAGCTCAAGGTCTCTTCTCCAGAAGTCTGGCGTGTCTGAGGTGCAGGAGTACCATCCCTCAATTTCAGCTATAACATCCTGCATGCCGAAGATGAAGGCGGCGCCGCCGAAACCCACGAAATGGTCTAGTTCTCCTCCCAGCTCGTTTCTGGGTGCAGCCTGGGAGTTGTCTGCTCCTATAGCCATGGCGTAGGCTGTGTCTGCTTTTGGATAATACACCAGAGACGCTGCATCCTTGAACATGCTTGTTGCGGCTTTGCATGCAAACTCTGTGTCTATCGCGTCCACGCTTTGTATTCCGTCGGCTTTTTCCTCTTTGCCCAGCTTCAGAACCTGGACCACTTTAGAGGCGATGGGATTAACGGCATACGGATTTGATTCTGAGCCGACATAAACCTTGCCGATAAGGGACTTGTCTACTCCAGAATGAATCAACGCCATTTTTCCTGCCTCAACTGCTGCCGTGACAGCGTCTTCGTCAATGAAGGGCACAGAACGTTCCATGTTTCCTTCTTTAATCCTGAACTTTGAGGTGTAGACTCCGTATCCAACTATTCCCGGCATCTCATACTCTTTCTTTGGTTTCGTAATCTCATATTTCTGGTATGGATAGTAGCCGTCGGCAGGGGTGAAGGCGAGGGAGATGGTTGGAATGAGGTCGCTTTCTCCTACGGCGTGTCTTCGTCTGAACCGTGGGACAACGTTTTTTCCG
>CAZJLG010000059.1:0-7341 GCA_964546665.1 uncultured Candidatus Bathyarchaeia archaeon | reverse complement strand
GTCACAGCCTATGATGAGCTTTCAAGAGAAGCAAAGGCTTTTGTTGAGAACATCGAAAAACAGCTTAAAGTGCCTGTTACATTGCTTGGTACCGGTCCGGGCACAATGGAAGTAGTGGATAGAAGAGAAGAACTAAAAAGTCAGTGAACTCTTGATAAAAAGCATAGGAATTGAAGAAGGCTATTCATTATCCTCCTTTCAATAATCTGAATCTTCACTATATCCTCCTGGGCTTTCAGATTTCTCATCTTTTGTTTTTGTTGCAGCTATCACATCATCAATTCTCAAGATCATGGAAGCTACTTCAGTTGCTGATTTGATTGATTTAGACTTTACCTGTAATGGTTCAATAACTCTCCTTTTCTGTACATGTTAACGGGTTTGCCAGAAGTCAAACCAATACCCATTAGACGACCATTAGGTTTTTCATGAGAAGCCATTAAAGCCACAAGAATGCGCGCTCATTTTTAATAAATAGTAATGTACTTGTGTCAACATCCATTTTAAAATGATTCAAATATCAGAAAGAAGAATATACCTTAAAAAGCATAAAATGTTTGGAGTTACTCCGTACGGAGGCAGTATGGCTGACAGGACTGAAACTTGTCCCTCGTGTTAGTATCGGATTGGCTGTTTTCAATGGTGAGAACTATATCAGAGCTGCAATAGATTCAATCCTAGATCAGACATACACTGACTTCGAGCTGATAATCGTGGATAATGCTTCAACCGATAAAACCCAACAGATTTGCCAAGAATATGAAGCAATGGATAAACGCGTAAAGTATTACCGCAATAAAGCCAATATTGGTGCTGTAGCAAATTATAATCGTGCCTTTCACTATTCAACTGGGGAGTACTTCAAATGGGCAGCTCATGATGACGTGTTAGCATCAGAATTTTTGTCGAATTGCGTTAAGGTACTTGACAGCGACTCAACAATTGTTCTATGCCAAACTAAAACAGCGGAAATAGATGCAAATGGCAAAATATTAAGCATCTACAACCACAAAGTGAAATACGATTCACCTAAACCGCATGAACGTTTCGGTGACTTTGTGTTAAAGAATGAAGATGATGCTTCATGGACTTTCATTTTTGGGTTAATGCGCTCAAACTTAGTTAGACTGACAAACCTGCAAGGACAATTCATTGGAGCCGACATAAATTTTCTGGCAGAGATTTGCCTTCTTGGACGATTTTATGAAATTCCAAAAGTGTTATTCTATCGGAGGTATCATGATGAAGCATACTCAAACAAATACATTCTGGACAAAAAAATGACGTATGAGAAGCATATTGCCTGGTGGCTCGGACAATACAAAATTAGCTTTATTCGTTTGGAGCGATGCCTTGAATACTTCAGGTCGGTAAATCATGTTCCATTAAAGTGGTCTGAGCGACTGCTAAGTTACGCACAAATTCTGAAATGGTTAGCAAAAATTGGTTGGATTTTGATTGCGGATGAAATGTTAGTGTTCTTCTTGACACATTCCAGGATTGGAATCAAGTTATCTCCCTTTGTCATACGGATTCGACAGCTTTTGTCGAGGAGAAAATAAATGAAAGTTGCAATTCTTGCTGGAGGAGTGGGCTCTCGTCTCACCGAAGAAACCGTGGATAAGCCGAAGGCATTGGTAAAGATTGGGGATTACCCGATTCTTTGGCACATCATGATGCATTATTCACATTTTGGTTTCAATGAGTTTGTGATTGCCCTCGGTTACAAAGGTGAATGTATAATCCGTTGGGTGCAAGATTACTGTGAATCAACTGGAACCAAGACTGTTAAGGACGGTTCAACCGCGGTTGTTTTTCATGAAAAAGAGCACGATTGGACTATTTGTTTAGTTGCGACTGGACAAAAAACCAATACAGGCGGTCGTGTTAAACAGTTAGCTCCTTGGTTAGGTGATCAAACATTTATGTTGACTTGGTGTGACGGTTTATCAGATGTCGATATTAGTGCTCTGTTGCGGTTCCATAGTTCACATGGGCGATTAGCAACGTTAACTGCAGTTCTGCCTCCTCCTCGTTTTGGTTTTCTTGTTTTAGATGAGGATGTAGTGGTACGATTCAGCGAGAAAGTTCCTGTTACTAAGAACTGGATTAATGGAGCATTCTTTGTCCTTGAACCGGATGTGTTTAATTATATTGATGGCGATGAGACAAGTTGGGAAATAGAGTCCTTAGTGCAGCTTTCAAAAGAGGGACAGCTTATGGCATACCGTCATGAAGGCTTCTGGCAATGCATGGACACAATTCATGAAAGGCATGTTCTTGAAAAACTCTGGAGAAGCGGTAAAGCACCATGGAAAACTGACAAATGACAAGCCAGTTATATTAGAGTGCTCTCAATTTTTGTTAATCTTTCGCTTTTCGGAATATTGCAGATGGTGTAATATTGATTATTAATACCTGCTAACGGATTATATATAACTAAAATGAAATGAGGGGTAATGGGAGAATAGTAACCATGCGTGTTCTAGTAACAGGTCACAGAGGTTATATCGGCTCAGTTATGGTTCCAATTCTTCAAGCAGAAGGTTTCAAGGTTTTAGGTCTAGATAACGACCTTTTTGCCAGTTGCATTTTTGGGAATCGGTCAATCAACGGAGCTGTTCCAGACATTCCATACATAAAAAAAGATATCCGTAACGTAAGAATTTCTGACTTAAAGGGTTTTGACGCTGTTGTGCATCTTTGTGCCCTTTCAAACGATCCGCTCGGATATTTTAATCCTGAAATCACATATCAAATCAATCATGAAGCTTCAGTCAACCTAGCAAAACTTGCTAAAAAAGCTGGAGTAAAGCGCTACCTCTTTTCATCTTCATGCAGTGTATACGGAGACTCTGGTGTTCAAATGGTAAATGAGCAAACTAAACCACATCCCATTACTCCTTACGCAATGTCAAAGTTTCGTGCTGAAGAGGAAATCACAAAATTGGCGGACTCCAATTTTAGTCCCGTCTTCCTTCGTTCTGCTACAGCGTACGGCGTATCGCCTATGCTTCGTTTTGATTTGGTTCTTAATAATTTGGTTGCTTGGGCGTATACCACTGGAACCATATTGTTAAAAAGCGATGGCCTATCTTTGCGTCCAATTGTACATATTCAAGATATATCAAGAGCCTTCGCAGCTGTTCTATCTGCTCCTCAGGACCTTATTCATAATCAAGTTTTCAATGTTGGCATCAGCAAAGAGAACTATCAAGTTAGAGAAATAGCTGAAATCGTGAAGGAAACAGTGCCTAATACACACATTAGCTTTTCAAAGGATGCAGGTCCTGACAAAAGATCATACAGAGTTGATTTCAACAAGATAGCTAGTACATTGCCTACTTTCAAGCCACAATGGAATGCTCGACTAGGCGCAAAACAACTTTATGACACCTATAAGAAAGTAACATTTACCCTTGAGGAGTTTGAGGGACCTAGATACAAACGTATCAAACACCTTCAAGAAAATATCAGTAACGGACATTTGAACTCCGATTTACAATGGAAAGAATCGCAAATATGAACAAGATGAAACCATACACAAAAATTTCTGGCTGTCGTTCTTGTGGAAACAAAAATTTAGAATTGATTCTCTCGTTAGGGGATACGCCAATTGCTGATGCATTACTCACAGATGAACAACTTAAAAAACCAGAATTGAAAGTTCCATTAAATCTAGTTTTTTGCCCAAACTGTTCCCTTGTGCAGATCAGAGAAACTGTAGATCCACAAGTCCTTTTTTGCAGAGACTATCCATACTTCTCTTCCACTTCAAGGAATTACCTAGAGCACACTCGGGAAAATGTGGAGGAACTTATCAAAGTAAGGAAATTGAATTCGAACAGTCTTGTAGTCGAGCCTGCTAGCAATGACGGTTACATACTTAGACAATTCATGGAACACGGAATTACTGTTCTTGGGATTGACCCCGCCAAAGAGCCTGTTCAAGCTGCACGCAAAGCAGGAGTAAACACTCTAAACACTTTTTTTGAAAAGAAGCTTGCGACTAAGCTTAAACAAGACGGATTGATGGCTGACGTCCTTATCGCAAATAACGTGTTAGCCCATGTGCAAAATCTCAACGACTTTGTGGAAGCCATCCGAACAATATTGAAAGAGCATGGCGTGGCAGTTATCGAGGTGCCTTACATAGTTGACTTGATTCGTAACCGCGAATTTGACACAATCTATCATCAGCATCTATGTTATTTCTCACTAACCGCTCTGGACAAACTATTCAGAAGGCATTCACTTTTCCTCAATGACGTAAAACATTTTGATGTGCATGGCGGTTCCTTGCGGGTGTATGTGGAACCCCGAGAAAACGTAAGTGAAGCAGTTCAATTAATGCTAGATGAGGAAGCAACTAACGGAATATGTAGAATAGAATATTATCTTGACTTTGCTGACCATGTGTCTGAAATACGAAACACGCTAAGGGAAACTCTGTCAAGTCTCAAAAGTGATGGAAAAAAGATTGTGGCTTATGCTGCAGCAGCAAAAGGAAACACGTTGTTAAGTTATTGTGGAATTGGAAAAGAAACTATAGAGTATGTAGTTGATTTGAATTCTTTCAAACATGGTCGCTATATGGGGGGCAATCAGTTACCCATCTTTTCAGTAAAGAAACTCTTGGAGGATATGCCCGATTATGTTTTGTTATTAGCATGGAATTGGGCAAAGGAAATCTTGCAACAGCAAGAAGCTTATATCCAGAAAGGCGGTAAATTCATTATTCCAATTCCATACCCGAAAATTGTTTAGCTACTTATGTGAATAGTGTGAGTGAAACTGCAATGCCGTCATATTTTGGTTGCCCGAATTGTGGAGCACAAGCAACTTACGTATTTTATGAAACAGAAAACGTTCCAGTCCATACTTGTATAATGTTGTCAACGCGACAAGAGGCGTTGGATTTTCCTAGAGGCAAAGTTGTGTTGGGCTTTTGTAACGAGTGCGGTTTCATCTACAATGTGGCTTTCGATTCTTCTGTACGGAGTTATTCGTCCGTTTATGAGGATCAGCAGAGTTTTTCGTCTACATTCAATACTTTTGCAGAGAATCTGGCACAATGTCTGGTCAAGAAACATGATTTGCGTAACAAGAAAATTCTGGAGATTGGCTGTGGAAAGGGTGATTTCTTGGCGACACTTTGTGAAATTGGAAATAATTCGGGTGTGGGGATTGATCCTGCTTACATAAAAGACCGCGTTCACAGCAAGGCTTCAGACCGCTTGACTTTCATACAAGACTACTACTCTGATAAATATTCCAATTATCATGGAGATTTGATATGTTGTCGCCACACTCTTGAACACATTCCTAAAACCTTCGAGTTCGTTAGTGGTGTGCGACGAGCTATTGGCAACCAATTGGATACTGTTGTTTTCTTTGAGGTGCCTGATGTCACCCGAGTATTACGTGATCTAGCCTTTTGGGACATCTACTATGAACACTGCTCCTACTTCAGTCCCGCATCACTAGGGCGGCTATTCCGCTCTTGCCAATTTGAAATAACTGATCTTTCCAAAGATTTTGACAATCAATATCTTTTGATCGAAGCTAAACCAGTAAATAAGAAAGTAGAAAAGAGGCATCCTTTGGAAGAGAACGTCAAAGATTTAGCAACTGCTACAAAGCATTTCTCTGCAAATTACGGTAAAAAGGTAGATCAGTGGAAAAGCCGCATAAGTAAAGATTACAATGATGGGAGACGAGTTGTTGTGTGGGGGTCTGGCTCCAAATGCGTGGCGTTTCTTTCAATGCTTGACGTTGGAGATGAAATCGAGTATATCGTCGACGTTAATCCCTTCCGTCATGACAAGTATCTGCCGGGTGTTGGCAAAAAAGTGTCGTCGCCTGAAATCCTGCGGAGAAACAAACCTGACACGGTGATTGTAATGAATCCGATCTATCACAATGAAATCAGCCGTATGCTTGATGAAATGAATGTAGCTGCGGACGTTATTTCGGTTTGAGTATTATGTGCCCACTTTATTGCAGCAACTTAGTTGCTTCTACATTAACTTCGTTAAAATCGTGTTATTTTGACGTACACCCTGATAAGTTAAGTTGACATCAAGTCTTGAAAAATCTATTAAATGTATATTGAAAGAAATTTAACGAAAGGTTTTTTTACCTTTTATTTGATTACTCCTGTACTTCCCCTATATAGGAGGAATATGGTAAGAGATAAAAGTGAAACAAACTAGAAATTATAGTATTCCTAGTTAACTAGGTATCTAAAAAGCTAGTTTGCTTCTGTTTTGTGGTTGTGAGGTTAGGTTAAGATGTCAAGCACTATAGTGGATGTTTCTGAGCTTCAAAGCTTTGACAGTGAAAGCGTGAAAGCTTTGGCGGAGTTTCTGGAGAAACGATTAGACGGAACTGTTACGGTAGCAAAAAAGGAGCTGACACTGGACTTTGAGGAAGGAAAGGAAGTCTCAAGATCGTGTTTGCGGTTGCTTCTTCGAAAGTTTTTGCACAGAGAAGACTTGAAATTGGATTTTCGGGTTATTTCTGGCGGAGAAAACAGTTTCATAGTGAAGGAAAGAAAAGAGTATTCTTCTGAGTAGCCTGTTTTGAATATTGATTTGCGCTTCATAACGTTTATCAGAAATTTTTGTCCATACTCTAAATCTACGAGTAGTTTGGGGTGTGCAAGAATTTGGAGATAATGAAGCGAAAGCCTTCATCTAATCGATGTATGGCGTGTAAAGAAGCCAGCATTTCGTCAAGAATCTATTGTACTCGGCTTGAAGAATACGTGGATGACGTTGTTTACTGTCCCTATTTTGAGCCAAGACCAATGGTTAAACTGCAGACAGTTACGTAGCCAAACAAGAAAGCGCTAAGCTTTCCTATTTTTTCTTTTTTCACTCTTTAGTTTCTTTCTCTGCAGAGAATGTTGTCTCGAAAGTTTTAAGTGGATAAGAAATTAAGCCTTATGTTCGAGGCGTGAAACAGGTTGAGAGACAGGAGTTTAGGTGTTCTATTTTTTGTTCTAAGCATAGTTGCCATGATCGGATATTTCTGGTTGCTTTTCCTGTCTCCACAAGACCCGGCGCCTCTAGGAAAAACGCTCAGCGAATGGGCAATAATCATCCCCGTTGTAATCATAGTTTACGCTGTTCTCATTGTGGTAGCGTGGATAGGCTGGGCTTTGGCTTCCACGGCGCCGCCCCTGCCTGTCACTGGAGAAGCTTCAGAGAACTAAAAAGGGAACAGACTATTTCTTTACTTTACGAATCATAAAGAACGCCAAAACAGCGATTACCATTGCAATTATTGGAACGCTGAAGACAAAGGGGTCTATCCCAAAAATTTGAGCTTGCCACA
>CAZJLG010000058.1:0-7380 GCA_964546665.1 uncultured Candidatus Bathyarchaeia archaeon | reverse complement strand
ACAAGATCCATTCTTATCTAACCCCTGAACTTTATAGATTTAATTAGTTTTTAAGGCTTTGGAACAATTGATTCTTGCTTGAGCCTAAAAATGGCGAGACATACGAGCAGGTCGTTCCGTTGACAGGCTCTTTAGTTGACCCACAGGATTTAGGAGACAGTATTCGGGTTCAATTCAGGTTAAAAGATGTCTCAGGACATGAAGATTGGACTGACGAACTTGACTAGAAAGAATTCGACTACAATTGAAATACAGACCAGACTAGCTTTTGTAGAATCCAAAATTGGACCAGTAACTCTTCAGATAAGAATTTACAACGGCACAGTTTTTTCCGACCCTATTGAAAAAAAATTAATTTTCAAGAATTACTTCTATTAAATAGAGCTGCAATCGTATCAATCTCCTCTTGAGTTACTTCCTTTTTCCCTCTTAAAATCGCCTGATGTCTGTAGCTATGAACATGGAACCAAACTTTTCAGCTATTGCGCAGAAATTTTGTCTCCTGCCCAGCTGATGTCAAGTTCATCCAGCTTGCTCTGTTTTGGCACACCCTGCTTGGTCCAGCCCATCATGTCGTAGTAGAGAAGTTTTGCCTTCTGCAGCTCTTCAGGGTTCACGGATGTTTTGTTTAGGGCGCCTGATGTTTTGGGCTGGAAAAACCGCGGGGGAAGCCAATCGTCCTTCTCGGTGAAGCCTTCCCGCAGGTTGAAGATTCTTGCAAGCGTGTTTCCTCGTTCTACCACCTTCATCAGCTCAAAGGTGCTGGTGTTCCATCCCGTAACTGACCTTACAATCTCAGTCTTCTGTAGGACATTCCATGGCGGAAACAGGCACATCACCAGAAAATTGTTGAGGGTACGCCACTCGCCAACAATCTTGTATAGCCGAACCTTTTTGGGTCCAAAATCCTCAACAGGCACAGGCTCAAGGACTCCTAGGCTGTTGTAGCTGTTGGGGAGCCGTGGATACAGGAAAGTGTCATGAATGTTGTGAACATGGTCTGCGCCTGTCGGAGACACAGCATAGCCAAGAGCCTCGCCTCGTTTCAGTCTGGGGTCATGCATGGGAACCTCCTGTCCCTTAACGTTAACCGCAAACTTTTCTGCGCCATTTCCGATCGTTTCGGCGGCACGTTTTGTGCCTTCAGCCAGCAGCCTACCCAAGCCATGTTTTTCTCCGATCAACTCAACCAGTTTAATCATTGATTCGGCGTTTCCGAAGCTCAGGTCCATGCCGCCTGTATCCTCTTTTGTGAGTAAGCCATGCTCGAAGCATTCCATGGCAAAACTGATGGTGACGCCTGTGCTGATAGTGTCTATCGAGTACCGTTGGCACAGCTCATTCGCTTTACAGACCGCCTTAAGGTCGGATACTCCACAGTTTGACCCCAAAGAAGCCAACGTCTCATATTCTGGTCCGCCATACTCGGGGTCCACACTCCACGGCTCATCTACTTTAACCTCTTTTTTGCAGGCAACAGCACAGGCAAAACAGGTTCCCATACCCACCCGTACACGCTCTTTGACGGTTCGGGCATCAATCCTGTCCACTTCCGGGAAGTCGCCGTCCCTGAAGTTGCGAACTGGAAGGTTTCCTGTAGCCTCCATGACATCCATGCCATCCCCTGTTCCATAGGTATGCAGGCTGTAGGCAAGGTTTTTCACGTTCTGTGCCATCCACGTGGCTAGCTTGGCTAGCCGCTTTGGCTTATGAACCGGGACTTTTGTGCTTCCTTTGACTGCGACGGCTTTCAGGTTCTTAGAGCCCATGACAGCGCCCATGCCGCATCGTCCAGCCACATGATTCATGTCATTAATTACACAACCGTAGCGAACCAGCCGTTCTCCTCCGGGACCAATCTGAGCAACCCTCACCCGTTTGTCGTCTAATTCGCTTCGAATCGTCTCCTGAGACTTCTTGATTTCAAGCCCCCACAAGCGCGAAGCATCCCTAACTTCCACTTTCTGGTCATTAATCCACAAATAGACGGGACTTGACGCTTTACCTTCAACAATAATGGCGTCGAAGCCTGCCCGTTTCAGTTCTGCGCCCCAGAAACCTCCAGCTTCGGCTTCTCCGTATGCGCCTGTGAGAGGCGATTTAGCGCCTACACTGTTGCGTCCGCTGCCGCTGACGGGTGCTCCTGTTACTGGACCGCAGGCGAAAATCAGCTTGTTTTCTGGACCAAGAGGGTCTACTTTTGGCTCTAGTTCCTTGAGTAGAATATAGGAGATTAGCCCTCTGCCTCCGAAGTGTCGACGGTAGAAGGTTTCTTCGATAGGTTCAGAGGATGTCCTCTCTTTGTCTAGGTTTACCCGTAAGATTTTGCCTGTAAAACTGTCGTTCATTGTGATTCCGTACTTGATTTTCTCGGCAAGCCTATTAAATTCTTACATTTTAGCCGAAAAGTTGCCGTCAATGTTGCATGTAAAGTTGTCATTATGTAGATATGTTTATATCGGCGCCTCTGAGTTGTTGTGGGAAATGCGGTGGAATAGTCGTGGAAACATTAGTCCTGAGCATTCTAGCGTTAGCATTGAGCCTATTGATTCTTTACTGGGGCTCCAAACGAGTTGTTAGGGGCGCCTCTGGACTATCTTCCTGCCTGAACCTCAGCAAAGTCGTTGTAGGAACCGTGTTTGTGGCTTTCGTAACAGCTTTACCTGAACTGCTGAGTTCAATGTTCGCTGTTGGCTTAGGGTCCTCGCATCTAGCTTTCGGAAACATAATCGGCTCAAACATCTACAACATCCCCCTCATCATAGGAATCTGCGGCTTAATAGGCGGAGGACTCACAATAAAGAACTCCTCCATAAACAAAGAGTGCCTCTTCATGATTGGCTTAAGCGTCCTGATGATTGTCATTCTGGCAGTAACGCGCATGGTCAGCTGGTGGATGGGCGCAATTTTTGTTTCATTCTACCCAATATTCGTCTACTACTCCATACGCAACGGAACTTGCAGCGCCGAAGAATGCAAAGGACCTAAACCCAACAAAAAGAACATAAGCGTGGACATACTGCTGGGCAGCGGCGCATTAGTAGTCGCCACATTCCTGCTGGTAAACAGCGCACTTACAATATCCACAATTTTTGCTCTAGACCAGTTCTATGTTGGACTCACCATAGTTGCCCTAGGATGTGTTGTTCCTGAAGTGGCAGTGTCTGTTGCCGCAACCCTTGCAGGCGAACAGGACATGACAATCGGCAACGTAATCGGCGACAACATGCTGACCCTTACCCTCGTCTTTGGGCTTGTAGGATTAACATCCCAATTCACCGTCACCTTGTCCGAGGTTCTGTATACTGCACCCTTCATGGTCATCGCAACGTTGATGCTGTTTACAATGAACAAACTAGGCCACAACGTCAACAGAATATGGGGCGTCATGATGTTAGCCACAGCCGGGTTGGCATTTATCTTCCAGACATCCTTCACCATTTTATAAAATAATGCTTTCCAGAAACGGCTCTGCCGTAGAAAACTCCTGAGCATAGCTGTGTTTTCCGAAAAAAGTTAAAGCAACATGGGCAAAGTGGAATACATGCAGCAGGTCTTGGAGATAGAGGAGAACTGGCTTCTAAAAACAATGCAGGATTTTGCGCTTCAGTATGGTTACCTTGGCGTCTTCATCATAAGCTTCATCGGCTCCGTATCAGTTGTCTTCCCTATACCTTACACAATCGTAATCTACCTGTTAGGAGCAGTTTTGAATCCCGTCCTTGTTGCTATAAGCGGCGGATTAGGTTCTGCCCTAGGCGAATTCTCGGGATACGCGCTCGGCTACTATGGAAGAGCGGTAGTTGGTGAGGAAAGACGCAGAAAGATGGATTACATGGTTAAACTCTTTGACCGCTACGGACCAGCCGCCATCTTCTTTTTTGCTCTGACGCCACTGCCTGATGATCTGCTTTTCATTCCTTTGGGTGTGATGCATTACCCGTTTTGGAAAGCGTTCATGCCGGCGCTTTTGGGCAAGGTTTTGATGACTTTTATTTTGGCGTATAGTGGTCAACAGTCCATTGCTATAATTGGAACATTGTTTGGCGGGTCTGGATTGTTGGGGATAGTGGTTACGTCCGCACTTCTGATTCTGATTATTGTGGCTATGGTTAGGATTGATTGGGAGAAACTTTTTGAGAAGCATGTTGGCGGCAAAAGTTGACCGAGAGATGAAATGTTCTATAAAGAATTCAAAGAGCAGCAGGTAATGTATCATTTAGAGTTAAACTTTTGATGTATAAGAAAAATTTACCTTACGGTCAAAATGGCGTCTACATAAGCCAACAGGTCCATAAAACGCTTAAATACGCGCGGGCTTTCAGCATCTCCTTGATTGGTGACAACAGATGGTAAACACAGCAAAAGGCAGACTCTTCAAACGAAAAGACGACAAATACCTGATATATGTTCCAGTAGACTTGGCTGAAGACAGCATGTTCCCCTTCTCAACCAACTCCGCGGTCCCAGTGAAAATCAGCTTCTCGGTAGGAGACGACAAACTCAAGATAGAGAAATGGGACAAAGAAGAAACTGAGTGACCTTCGGCAGAAAAAAAGTCATGCTCTCTTTTGAATTGCATCCAAGCCAAACCAGTCTTAACAGAATTATTGTTACTGAGAAGGGCTGGCCACAGACCAAAAATTATAGGATATAAATAGGGCAAAGACATAATAGTACATTTAGTGGAGTTTCAGCAAAGAGAAATGGCAAAAGCGTAACCACAACATTTGTCATTTGTCTTTCATTCTACTGAAAACATCGAACAAAACAAGAAGGTTTATGGTTTGTCCCTCTCAGGGTTTCAATTCAAGATGCACTATAAGATTCTTAATAAGCTCAGAAAAGCAGGAGCCCTTTCAAAAGACAGCGCAGTGACAATCATAGAAGCAGAATTAGACCATCAAGAGCAGATGTGGCTAGACTATTTTGCCGGAGCGTTTCTTGGCAAAATAAAGAAGACGGAAGACCAGCGATACTACATTCAATAATTTAACGTAAAAACTGTGATACGCGGAAAGGGTAAGGCGTCAGCAGCTAGACCTGTCTCGAAAAGCGGAAAAGAAAAACCCTTTTTCACACAATATGAAGAGAACCCTTAGAAGGGAACTCGCTCGGTTTCGTATTGTAACTCGGCTCCTGACACGTTAGCCTCTTCAAACACGTGCAGTGCTTTGTTTATTTCTTTCACGTTTCGGAGCGCGGTTAGACCTAGGTCTGTGATGGCATAGTATTTTCTGGTTTGCTTTCTTCTGCTAATTGATTGTTCTTTGATGAGGTTTCGTTCCACCAAAAAGTCTAGGCACTCCTTTAAGGCGCTACAATTTACGTTAGCTTTATACGTTATGTGGGTTGGCTTTAATCTTCCATGGTAAGCCAGAGCCCGAAGAATATCGATATGAATCTCCAATTTTGAACGTCTCATGCTGCAAACCTAGAAACTACTATACACAAGTATAGTTTATATTCTTTGAGAAGAGACAATAAGAATCTGTCAATGGTTTTTTCAATTAGCATTGGCTCATAATACAGTTTCTATTGATTAACGATAAATAGTATTCATTAGAATCCACATCCCCTGAACAAGCCGTTATTGTAGAACAGATACAGCACCACGAAACATCAGAGCCATTAAATGGATTCTCTCAAGTTCATCTATTTGGTTTATGGCGTTGTGAAGATGCATTCTCGTGTTGCTTCGTCTTGTGGGTTGTGGATGGTGGAAAAACAGGTTGATACTTGATAGTAGTATTGTCGGCATTTTAGAAATGTGTCTTCTGTTATTTCGTCTGGGGTGAAGGTGAGTTCTATCTGTTGGCTTGTGTTTGGGTCAAGGGTTAGGGGATAGTTTTTGGTGGTATGTGTTGTGTCTAGTCCCATTACTATGTCTCTTTGGATTTTAATCTGTATAAAACCAATGTACGTAAGGTTGCCGCTGTTTGTTACTTTGATAGTTAGTTTGATTGGTTGGTTTACCGTAACATTGACTCTTGTCTCTTCAAGCTTGATATTATTTTTGTACCATCCTGTGAATTCTTGGTTGATAAATGAGCGGTTTGTTATTGGGTTAATTTCTTCAAAGTATTGGTCATTTGAAGCGAAGTAGTAGTTTCTTCCTTCTGTATTCAGAAATTCGAAGATGTCTGTTAATATTCTGTCCGTGATTCCTTCGGCTGTGGGTTCAAGGACTCTCCAACCGATTTGAGTTCTGATAATTACCCATGCATGTCCTTGATTATTGATTGTGCCTAATGCTACGAATATGTCTTCAGCCTCAACGCCTGCAGCTCTGATTAGACTAGCTAAGAGGAAAGCTTGGTCTTCACAATCTCCAGTTTTTAAGTTTAAAGTCTCATAAGGGAATTGCCAGTAGTCTTCTGTTCCATAAACGTCACTATCAAACTCGTAGACTATGTTTTCTCCAACCCAACTATAGATAGTGTTCAAATCGTTTCCAATTGTAACAAGTTGAGTTTGAACAGACGGATTGTTAGGGGTTACATAGAATCTAACATGCTCTCCCATACCTCTTCTAGGAACATCTACTTTGAAGTGGTCCGTAAAGTTGCCCCATTCTTTTTGTGAGGTCCGTAAAATGAAGGTTGCTTCGTATGTTCCTCCATCGAGGGTATATGTCTGGTTGAAGGTTTTTTCTTGGTCTTCGTTTATCACCCCAAAATCAATGGACCCTGTTTTCACAATTTTTGTTTGGTCTTCTATTTGATAGTCAACTGTTGCTTGTGTTGGCTCTGATATACCCGTGTTTTTAACTTTGACGTTGAATGTGTATTCGGCTGATTGGCTAGTGGCAGAGATATGAACCCAGTTATCTAATTGGCTACTGACCTGCATTGAATACCCTATTTCTGTGCTAGATGGTTCAGAATCTGGGATTAGGATAGATGCTAAGGTGTCGATATAGCCTAGGGTTGATGCCATGAATAAGGCTGCAGCAACTATTATGATTAGGATGGCAGCAAAAGTTTTACTCATACCAGTTTTAAAGTCATTTTCTCTAAAAAGGATATCTAGATGAGATAGATTGTATTTTTCGGTTTTCTTTCCTTTGAGTCATAATTCACACACAATTTTGGGAACAACACATTTTGTGAGTGCGGTCGGAATGGGTAGTTTTAGTTATAGACAGAATAGTTGAGCTAGAGCTAAGTTTTTGCATGTCTTATCTAGAGCCCAAAGCTTACTCAACATAAACCAGACCCAGAAAGGCTTAATTTAGGCATTATTAATCAAGATAGCAAAGAAAGCGGATGCCGGGGTAGCCTAGCCTGGCTATGGCGCCAGACTCATGATCTGGAGAGCAATCTCCTAAACTTTAGGTGCCCAGAAGTCGCGGGCTCGAATCCCGCCCCCGGCACCAAA
>CAZJLG010000057.1:0-7409 GCA_964546665.1 uncultured Candidatus Bathyarchaeia archaeon | reverse complement strand
TTTTGACAAATATTACAGCTTTTTAGACAACGACTACATGGTTACTGTGGCTAATGTTGTCGGTAATTCAGGTAAAATTGCCAACGCAAAAACCTATCTTATTCCTGAGATTACGGAGGAGCTGCTGAAAGTTCAAGACCTTTCTGTTACACCTCATTTGACTGAAGAATGTAGAAGAGTTGTTGCGCAACATGCTATCAAAACTTTTGACCTGTTTTTTGACAGAATCGACCAGAAGGAACCTGTTTTCTCCTTTGTTAGAATGCACCTTGATAGTCCACGGCAAACATTGAAGAATACTGCAGAAGCGTTTCTTGATAAATGGGGCTAACCAGCCTCTGTAAATGTGTCATATTGTTGTAGCTGTGCTGTACATATCTACAAAAACTGGATTCTAGATTCGCAACTCTTTTTTATATTCACCTCCATATTCTATATGGTTTGGAAGCCTTCAAATGAAAGCAAAAAACTCATTTAGTATTCTAATGAAACAACGAGGATATTCTGAGAAGGCAATAGACAAACTCTGGAAATGGTATGATTATTCAGAAAAAAAGGGTGTCGCCAGCTTCTAATCAAACAGACTGAACCTTTGAACGGTTTTTAGGCAACCGATAAAAGCTGGAAAACAGTCTCTTTTCATTAGAACCGGAGCTAAAACTGACATGACTGTTCTGCAGTGCAGCCAATGCTTGTCTCGCTTCCCTTCTTATCCACCAAAACATAGCTGCGAAAAGTGCGGAAGCCTCCTCGACTACACATACGATTTTGAACAACTGAAAGACGCCACTCTTTCTGAGCCCCTAACCTTTTGGAAATTCAAACCATATCTGCCTGAAGTCAAGAACATGGTGACTTTGGGAGAGGGCGGAACACCGCTGCATAAGGCTGAGCGGCTAGCCAAAGAAATTGGGCTAAAAAGCCTGTATCTTAAGGATGAGACGCGTAATCCAACCAACTCCTTCAGGGATAGGTGTGCGGCTTTGATGGTTTCGAACGCTCTGGACCTTGGGAGCGATTCTGTGGTTTGTGCCTCTAATGGGAACATGGGCGCTTCTATGGCTGCCTACTGTGCCAAATCTGGGTTAACCTGTCACGTTATTGTGCCGAAAATGGTTGATGTGGGCAAACTGGCGCAGATGATGATTTATGATGCGGTGATTGAGGAGCATGGAGAGACCGTTGACGAGTCCAACCTTCGAGCAGAATCCCTTGCGGAGGAGACGGGATGGTACCAAGCCACCGCAGACTACAATCCGTTGACTATTGAGGCGGAGAAGACCATCAGTTTTGAGGTTGTGGAGCAGTTTGGGGTTCCTGACTGTTTTGTTGTTTCCATGGGAAGCGGCGGAACAATGTATTCGCTGTGGAAAGGCTTCAAAGAGCTACAAGCCATGAAGAAGATTGCCCGGCTTCCGAGGATGATTGGGGTTCAGGCTAGCGGCTGCGCGCCCATAGTCGAAGCCCTTGAAGTTGGTGAATCTGTTCCGGTTGATGTTTCTGAGCCGTACACGCATGCTTTGGGAATATTTGTGCGCAACCCCGTGAATGGAAGCAATGCGGTTCGTGCCATAAACGATTCGGGTGGCGTGGCTGTTTCTGTAAATGATTCCGAAATTTTTGCTGCTGAGCAGGAAATTGCCCGTCTTGAAGGAATCTTTGCTGAGCCCTCCAGTTCAGCTACGACTGCGGCACTCAAGAGGCTGGTGGATGAGGGTGTGGTTGATTCTGGCGAGTCTGTTGTTTGTTTGATTACGGGGAGCGGTTTGAAGGCTACGGATATGCTTCAGGAGTTGGCGAAGAAGCGGAAAACGGCGGGGGTTGGCTTAGAACTGAGTACAAAGGAGAAGATTTTGCGGATTCTGAGCCGTGAAGACGCCTATGGCTATGATTTGTGGAAGAAGATTGGTAAGACCATGACGCGTGCAGCCATCTATCAGCACCTGAATGACCTTTCGAGGAGCGGAGCCGTGACCTCCTACAAGAAAGAGGGAAGGAAGTACTTTCGGATTACGGAGCGTGGAAAACGAGCTTTGGTTGCCTTGGATGATTTGAAGTTGCTGCTTTGAAACCAGAAATTTTTATTAGTAAAGTTGCAACTATACTATCATGTGTCTCTGATGGTCAAGAAACAAAACGCCGTAATCCAGCTTTCTCTGATGGCAATAATGTCAGCGCTGGTCACAGTAGGAACAATTATTGTCAGAATTCCTAACCCAATGGGCGGATACTTCAACGTTGGAGACGTCATGATATTTGTCACAGCACTAACCTTCACTCCGCTCATAGGCGGTGTTGCAGGAGGGCTGGGGTCATCCGTTGCGGACATCATTTCATTTCCAGTGTTTGCCCTCCCCACATTGGTCATAAAAGGTTTAGAGGGCTTACTTGCAGGCCTGATCACAAACAAGAAAAGCCTTTACCGCGACGTTTTTGCTGTTGTTGGGGCTGGAGCCGAGATGATTATCGGCTACTTCTTGGTTGAATGGTATATGTGGGGGGTAGGTGGAGCATTGGCAGAAGTTCCCTTGAACATAGCTCAAGTTACCATCGGCGGAGTTGTTGGAATTCCAATTGCCTTGGTTTTACGTAGAAGACTATCAGGAATCCTTAGGGACTAAATGTGCGTAAACATTTTTTACCGAGCACACAGATTTTAGTCTCAACGTGTAGAACTTAAGGTCGGCTGGTAGGCATGGTTGGCAAGTATTCGGCGTCACCAAAGAAGCTGAAGACTGTTCGAGTGGTTTCTCGGCATGACACTTCTGAGATTGAGACTATTTTGGCTGCTGAGGGCTTCAAGCTTGTTGACCGTAACCCTGATTTTGTTGTCTGTTTTGGCGGAGACGGCACCGTCCTATTCAGCGAAAGAACGTTTCCTGAGGTTCCGAAGCTCATAATCAAAACTTCGCCCATCTGCAGAAAGTGGGATTACCCTCCAGATGAGCTGACTGGCCTGTTGGCGAACATCAAGAAAGGAAACTACGGTTTACATACGAAAATGAAGTTGGAGACGGAAGCTAAAGGCAAAAAGCTTGTTGGCTTAAACGAGATTCAGGTTCACCTCAAGCTGCCAATCTACGCTGTGAGATTCTCCCTCTCTGTGGACGGAAAAGAGTACAAAAACTTGATTGGTGACGGCGTCATCGTTTCCACAGCCTTCGGCTCCACCGGATACTACAGGGCAACGGGAGGCAAAAGTTTCGAGAAGGGCATCGGAATATCCTTCAACAATCTGCACAACAACCGGGACGTGAAGAGCTTCGTGGTTAAGGAGGATTCTGTTGTGAAGTTGACGGTTAGTAGGGGTCCTGCGTGGCTTCTGGCGGACAACAACGAGGACTTCATTGAATTAACCGCAGGAGACACTGCAGTTATCCGGCGGTCTGAGAGTGTAGCAAATTTCATTTATGTTTCTCGCACATAATCTTGTAACGCCTATAATGTTTGGTGCTGGTGTAGAACGTTGTTGAAGATAGGTCACAGGGGAGCAAGAGCTTACGAGCCAGAGAACACGTTAAGTAGCTTCAGGCGGGCTGTTGAGCTTGGAGTTGACGCCGTGGAGCTGGATGTCAGAAAAACAAAGGACAACGAAATTGTTGTTATCCACAACTCTGACGTGAACAAGACCACGGATGGCAGCGGCTCAGTAAGCGACTTCACCTTGGAGCAAATAAAACGGTTCGTTACTGAAAAGGGCGAACATATACCGACCCTAGAAGAGGTGCTTGATGCTGTGGGTAAGCGGGTTAAGGTTCTTGTGGAGCTCAAGGAACCCGGAATCGAGGAGAAGGTTCTGGAGTTGATTCGGCGGAAGGGGCTGATGGATGATGTGATACTCATCTCTTTCAATGAGGACGTTCTCAGGAAGGTTAGGGAATTAGATGATGAGGTGACGCTGGGGCTGATTTATGTGAGACACAAAAATCCTATACAGTCTGCTTTGGAGCTGAAAGCCGAGTACCTGCTTCCGCTATACAGGTTCACTCACTCCGCCAACGTCAAGAAGGCTCACGAAAAAGGATTAAAGGTGATTGTCTGGACCATCAACACCAAAGAAGAGGCTTTAGAGTACAAGAAGAAAGGCGTAGACGGCATAGCAACAGACAGACCAGATGTCCTAAATATCTGAGGTAACGATTTCAGGAAAAAATACTGTTTTCAACAATGTACCTCTATCAGTCTCCTAATCTGCGCAGGTTAGACTGCTTATCGTGGTTCGAAAAGTATGAACTTGTTGTTGGGTCTATTTGCCCATGTGTGTTTTGGCGACTATTAGTGTGGCTGTTTGGAAGATGTCGGGTAGCACCCGCAGTTTGTCTGTAAGGAACGCGTTTAGCTGGTCCAGATTTTCGGTGCGTACTTTGACGAGGGCGTCGTATTCTCCGTACATCATGCTGACTTTTACGACTTCGTCGAAGTGAGCAACTTTTTCGAGCATATTCTTTTCTGTGCCCGGATTTAACGTGACCAACACATAAGCTGAGACTGGCATATGGCTTCCTCGTCTAACAAACGACTACATGGAAGAACTTTAACCTTTTGCTTGACAAAACAAGATTAACCACGAGACAGTAACCTTTCACGACGCTATTTTTTCAGCATCTCATGGGCTAAAGCCGCTGCGCCAATCGCTCCTGCGTTGCCGCCCAAAGCTGTCTTCACTATTTTCAAGTTTTCAACAGCAGCCTCTAAGGCATTGTTTTTGGTTATCTCGTTCACCATGGGAATCAGCTCAGTAAGGTCTTCAATGATGCCGCCTCCAAAAATCACAAGACAGGGATTAAAGGCGTTAACGATGCTGACAACTCCAGCAGCCAGATATCGGGCAGTCTCCTCCACCAGCAGCCGAGCCAGCAGGTCGCCGTCTCTGTAAGCTTGATTAACTGTTGTTGCTGTAACTTGCTTTATGCCGCCCGCCAAAGACAGCAAATGCTTTCCTTCAGTTGACAAAGTTCTAATTGCCTCCTGCGCCCGCTCAGCTATTGCCCAGCCACCCGCATAAGCCTCCAAGCAGCCCTTGTTACGGCATCGGCACTGTCTTCCATCATAAACAATGGTCATGTGGCCTAACTCGCCTCCACTGTTTGTGCAGCCTGAAACAACTTTTCCGCCGCTTATCACGCCTCCGCCTATGCCCGTGCCAACAAACAGAAGAGCCAAGTCGTCTATGCCTCTTCCTGAACCGTAACGCCATTCACCCCAAGTAGCTGCGCGGACATCATTCGTCACAACCACGGGCAACCCCGTCTCTTTCTCCAGCTTCTTCTTTAGGGGAACGTTTCGCCAACCCAGATTTGGGGAACCGAGCACAACACCTTTTCTGTCCACTTGAGCAGCTACGCCGACTCCAAGAGCCTTCGCTTTTTTGCCTGTTTCGCTGAGACATAGGTCTATGCTGTCTAAAACCTTGGCTATGACCATTTCTGGCTCTTTTGAGGGAGGAACCAACGATTTGTGAACAGACAAGAGGCGACCTGTGGCATCCACTAGCCCCACATTGATTTTGGTGCCTCCAATGTCGACACCCAACGTAAGAGACTTTTCCATCCTCTTTTTGCTCCCATCACTCACCATAAATTAAAACTATGCACAAGACCTAAACTGCGCTACCTGTCCAACTCAACTTCAGAGTCTACTGAACCAACAGATACTATCAAGAAAAGCAAATTAACCTTTCTACAAAACAAAAGAAACGTACAATTCTATAACCGCCAAAAATAGTAGTTACGTCAATAAACCAAAAAACTGGAAAAGAAAAAAGGAAAAAAAGTTTTGTTGGGCTTCTCAATATTCTGGCGGCATTCCGCCTGGAGGAGCCCCTTCCCTCGGTTTCGTCGCGGCAATCACATCGTCGATTCTTAAAATCATGGCAGCAACTTCTGCGGCTGACTTCATTGCCTGCTCCTTGACTTTCAGTGGCTCAACAACTCCGTTCTCGTAGCTGTTAACTATTTTGCCCTGGAAAACGTCGACGCCCATCAGGTGTCCATTCTTCTTTTCGTGAGCTGCCCTTAAACCGACAAGAATGTCTATTGACTCTAGACCAGCGTTTTCAGCTAATGTTTTGGGTACGATCTCCAGCGAATCAGCGAAAGCTTCTATAGCAAGCTGTTCCCTGCCGCCAATCTTTGTTGCGAAGCCGCGGAGAACTTTTGCGATTTCAGCTTCTGTGGCGCCTCCGCCAGCAACGATTTTGTTTTCTTCGATGACATCAGCGACTACTGACAGTGCATCATTCATTGCCCTGTCTGCCTCGTCCACCATTCGTTCTAGTCCAGCGCGGATGAGAATTGCGACTGAGCGGGGTTCTTTGCATTTTTCTACAAAGATCATTTTGTCGTCGCCGACTTTCCGTTCGTTTACTAGTCCTGCTTCGCCTAGGTCTTCGCTTGTCATGTCATCCAGTTTGCTGATGATTTTTCCTCCAGTGGCTCGGGCTAGCTTCTCCATGTCTGACTGTTTTACTCTTCGCGCAGCTAAGATTCCCTCTTTTGCGAGGAAATGCTGAGCCATGTCGTCTATGCCTTTCTGGCAGAAGAGAACTGTTGCGCCTGACTTCTTGACCTTCGTAACCATGTCCTTGAGCATGGTCGATTCTTTGTCCAGAAACGCCTGCATCTGACTGGGGTCTCGTATCCGGATTTCGGCTGAGAACTCGGTTTTCTCCACCTCTAACGGAGAGTCAAGAAGAGCGATTTTCGCGTTTTCGACACGTTTGGGCATGCCTGCGTGAACAATCTCTTTGTCGATGATGATGCCCTTGATGAGCTGCGTGTCGTAGAGGCTCTTTCCCTCCTTCTTGACGCGCTGAATGTTATCAATGTCCGCAATTATTTTGTCGCCCCGTTTCTCGGCTATCAGCTTCACGGCGTCAATGGTGATGTCAGACAGATGGCTCCGTGCGTCACCCACTGCTTTGCTTCCCATGGAAGTCATGGAAACTTTTTTGAGGGTTTCGCGGTCATCAATGTCAACTTTTATCGCCAATTTGGCTAAGGCTTCGATAGCTTTGTCAACGGCTTTTCTGTATCCCTGCACAATAATAGTGGGATGAATGTTCTGTGCCAGCAGTTCTTCGGCTCTCCGCAGAAGCTCTCCGGCTAATATTACGGAGGTGGTGGTTCCGTCGCCCACCATGTCATCCTGAGTTTTAGCCACCTCAACCATCATTTTTGCAGCTGGATGCTGGACGTCTATCTCGTCAAGTATTGCTGCTCCGTCGTTGGTTATGGTTATGTCGCCTAAGCCGTCTATGAGCATTTTGTCCATGCCCCGCGGTCCCAATGTGGTTCTCAAAACTTCGGCTATGACTTTTGCAGCCATAATGTTATTTGTTTGTGCTTCTTTTCCTCGTTTGCGCGATGTTCCTTCCTTAAGGATAAGAACGGGTTGTCCGCCCTGAGTAG
>CAZJLG010000056.1:0-7501 GCA_964546665.1 uncultured Candidatus Bathyarchaeia archaeon | reverse complement strand
AACATGTGAGTGACGTGTTTGCGTAGGCTCATGAAAGACAAAAAGGCGCTTAGCCCAGTTGTAGCTTCGATTATCCTAATTGCGGTTGTGGTAGCTGTTTCCCTTGCAGTTGCCACATGGATGGGCTCAATGTCCTTCAATTTCATGAAAGTTGATGAAATGGGCGTTACCAGCCATTCATGGGCTTCAGACGTTTCCTACGTTGATTTAACCGTCAAAAACTTGGGAACAAGCAAGATTACACTAAGCGATGTGGAAGTAAATGGCGTGTCCGCCAGTAACGTGTCTATTGTTTCAGGCGAAGAAACATTGGAGGCTGGCGAAACGGCAATCGTCAGGGTGACTGATAGTTTCAAGGCGTCAACCAAGTACAAGTTCACTGTAGTCACTGCCTCTTCCACAAAAATCGTGTATATCGCCACAGCATACTCTTCCACTTCATCTCCAGAAAATTGGTATAACCCATCTTGGCGAAAAAGAAAGACGGTGACAATCGACAACAGCTTGAGCCCCAACGAGCTAACATGCTATCAGGTTCAGCTTAATGTTGGATATGACTCGGATATGATAGCCGATTTTTCTGATTTACGGTTCACTTACAGCGATGGTCAGACATTGATTCCCTACTGGATTGAAAGTTACGTTGCATCAACTTCCGCTATGGTGTGGGTAAAGGTTCCCACTGTTCCAGCGTCCTCCACCGCAACCGTTTACATGTATTACGGAAACCCCTCCGCAGCCTCAGAAAGCAGCCCAACAGACACCTTTGACGTGTTTTTGGACTTCACCGCAGACGGCGTAATAACGCATGGAGGCACAAGCCAAGACATAAACTCGGCACAATGGGAAGTCATCGACGATTACACCTTGAGGATGTGGGGAAACAACTGGAAAGCAACCATGAAAGCGTTAACTGTTGACGGCGACGGCAGCCAAGCAATCTTCTTCGACTTCAAAAGTGTAGGAGTTCAGGGAGAAATATGTGGAGTTGGGCTGGACACAGACAGCAGCCTAAGCGAGAATCGTTTCTACCGAATCTATGGAACTCAAAGTTGGGGAATCGGCGACCACGTCGGTTATAGCGGCGGCGGAGACTGGCAAGCCTATACCCTAGTTTTGGACAATTTCAGCGGCAATTTTAACCGATTTGTATTCAGCAATGATGCTGACGCTGGGCAGGCAACGGACATCTACTACAGGAATGTTAGGGTCGCCCAATACACTTCTCAACCGCCATCTACCGGATTCGGCGCAGAAGAAACCGGATGAAGATTCACAGCGGAATCAAGTATTTGTGTGCAGTTAATCGGCAGATATAGCCTCTAAACAGGAAAAGAACAGATTTTTATTCATTAATTTTTTGACGGCTACTGGTTGATTATAGTTTTATATCTGTCCACCCCATTGTTCTTGGGCAAAGTTTCTGCCTGTGGAGAGAAGAGATTGTCGGCTGACCCAGTGGCATCCATCAGAGATGCCGATTTCAACTTCGAAAACATGACCGTCAAAGTAGTGGCAAACAGGAACAGCCCCGAAATCGACCTTCCAGGCTTGAAAGTTGGACCCTTCAGAGAGGGAAAAGACTACGAAGTCAAGTTCTGGGTAGCCAAAGAACTGGAAAAGGCTGGAATCGCCCGACTCCGCGCGGATGAACCGCTAGATTTGATGATGCTGAACAAGATTCACTGGAAGGAGGCACGCGTTCAGACCTCCCAGAGGGTCACGTACCTGCCAGAACAGTTCTACCCTAAACTGCGGCGTTACCTAGAAGAACTGAAGGAGGAAGTCATCAAGAACCCGGAAAAAAGGAACGATTACGAAAAAGCCAAGAAGCTCTCTGACGACATCACCAGAACGAGACTGAAAAAGATAGTTTCCCTTGCCTCGTCGCCAGCGAAGACGAGACAGCTTATGGAGAACCTCACCAAAGAGGAACATGCACTTTATGATTACTTGTATGAGACTATCAACGAATGGAGAAAGGAGATTCTGAAAGAACAGGGAGTAGACAGAACATGACTGAAATGTTAAAAGCAGACCCAGAGGAGCTTTTTCTGGACTTTTTCAAAACGGACAAATACCGTGAACGGCTCTCAGTCATGGCAGTGTCCGGAAAAAAATCGTTTATTGTAGATTTTGATGAACTCTTGGCAAATGAACCTGCCCTTGCCCAGCAGCTTATAGACAAACCTGACGAATACCTAGAATACGCAAACCGAGCCGCCAAGACTCAACTGCAGATAGAGGAACCCGAATATGTGGAAGAAATCGGAAACATCACAGTCCGGTTTAGCGGATTGCTCGAAGCCACACCTCTAAGAATTTTGGGTTCCAAACACATCGGAAAATTTGTGATGCTGGAGGGCATCGTTGTCCGCGCCAGCCCCGCCCGACCCATGGTTATGGAGGCTGCATTCAGATGCAAATGGTGCGGCGCAATGACCCACGTTATCCAATCGGGTCCCTTCCTGACAGCTCCAGCCGCATGCAGCGCCCCAGAGTGCAGAAGAAAAAGCTCTTTTGACTTTGTTCAGGAAGAATCCACCTTCATCGACACACAGGATGTGCGCATTCAAGAGCGCCCCGAAGACCTGCCTCCAGGTCAGCTTCCACGATGGCTCGACATTAAACTTCTTGAAAGAGACCTTGTTGACACGGCTAGACCAGGAGACCACGTTGTTGTGGTTGGAATCGCCCGCGCCGTTGCCGCAACAGTTCCAAAGGTTGGACGCCTCCGCTCCTTCACGCTTCATCTGGACACCAACTTTATCGATGTGGAAAGTAAGGAGCCTGAGAAGGTTCTTATCACTCCGGAAGAGGAGAAACAGATTCTTGAGCTGTCAAAAGACCCTGAAATCCACGAAAAGATTCTGCGTTCTTTGGCGCCTTCCGTGTACGGAAACGAGCATATCAAAGAGGCAGTAATGTATCTTCTCTTCGGAGGAACCCCGAAACAATTCCCTGACATCACAATCAGGGGAGACCTGAACGTGTTGCTTGTTGGAGACCCGGGAACAGCCAAGTCCCAGCTTCTCCAGTACGTGTCTAAGATTGCTCCTCGAGGATTGTACACTTCTGGACGCGGAACCACTGCTGCGGGTTTGACTGCTGCGGTGCTCAGAGACAAGGCTGGCGGTATGACTCTTGAGGCTGGAGCTTTGGTGCTGGCAGATAAGGGTGTAGCAGCCATAGACGAGATGGACAAGATGCGAACTGAGGACAGGGTTGCCATCCACGAAGTCATGGAGCAGCACACGGTTTCAGTGGCTAAAGGTGGTATCGTGGCAACATTAAACGCCCGAACATCTATCTTAGCTGCGGCTAACCCGTCGCTGGGCAGATACGACCCCTATAGGACAGTGGCAGAGAACATTTCGCTTCCAGTTACCATCCTCTCAAGGTTCGACCTCATCTTTGTGTTGAGGGACGTGCCAGAAAAGACTAAAGACTCGCAGATGACCGAGCACATCCTTAACCTACACAGAACAGGCGTAACTCCAATTGAGCCGCCCATAGAACCTGACCTCTTCAGAAAATATGTAAGCTACGCCAAAAACCTGAAGCCCACCCTAACACAGGAGGCTCTGGAACTCCTGAAAGGCTTCTACCTGCTTATGCGGTCAGCCAGCGAAACAGAGGGAACCCCTGTGGCTATAACTGCCCGGCAGCTGGAGTCGCTGGTGCGAATTTCTGAAGCCAGAGCGCGGGCGTCTTTGCGGAATAAGGTTCGCGCAGAAGATGCTGAGAGGGCAATCGAGATAATGAAGACGTCTCTGGAGCAGGTTGGAATAGACATTTCCTCGCACAAGTTTGACATAGACATCATAATGACTGGGAAACCAAAGAGCCTCCGCGACAAGATGTCTGTTATCCTTGGGCTCATTTCAAGCATGGAAAAGGAAACAGGCATGGTGGACAAGGCAAGACTTGTGGAGAGGCTTCAATCTGAATATGACATACTGTCTGGAGAGGCAGAACGGCTCATTGGGCAGATGCTGAAGGAAGGAACACTCTTTGCGCCGCGGGACGGATACCTAAAAAAGACGTGACATAAAGGGCAACAACATTGAAGATTAAAGAACTGCCGCTACCAGAACAGGTAAAACAGGTTCTGCTTAGCCAAGGAATAGCTGAGCTTTATCCTCCTCAGCAGGAAGCGGTTTTAGCCGGAGCCTTGGAGGGAAAGAACATTGTTTTGGCTAGTCCCACAGCCTCAGGCAAGACATTAGTCGCTGAACTGTGTGCTCTCAAGCATGTGCTGGAACGGGACGGAAAAGTTTTGTATCTTTCTCCTCTACGAGCCTTAGCCAGCGAAAAATGGGACGAATTCAGGAAATATACGGACATAAAGAAGAGGAACGGACGGCGAGTCAGCGTGGGCATCAGCACAGGCGACTATGACAGCGGCGACCCGTGGATGGGAAAGCATGACATCATCGTTACCACAAACGAGAAAGCGGATTCGTTGCTGAGGCACAGGGCAAAATGGGTAAACGATGTGTCTTTGGTGATTGCCGATGAGGTGCATCTTCTCAACGAGCCGGAACGTGGACCAACCCTTGAAGTTGTTTTAGCGCGCCTAATGCAGGTGAACCCTGACATCCAGCTGCTGGTGCTAAGCGCAACAATCAAGAACGTGGAAGAAGTCGCAGAGTGGCTGAAAGCCATCCCGATTACAACAGATTGGAGACCCGTAACCCTCAGGGAAGGCGTCTTTCACCACGACGAAATTCTGTTTAAGGATGGCGGCGCCCAGAAAATAGAAAAGACAACAAAAGACCCCAGCGTCAACTTGGCACTGTACACCATAAAAGCTGGGGGACAAGCCTTAGCCTTTGCAGGAACCAGAAGAAACTCGATAAGCCTAGCCAAGAAGATAGCAGCCAAAACCAAGCCGTTACTGTCCAAGCCCCTGAAGCGTTCCTTGAAGCAGTTGTCTGAGCAGATTCTCGCCACAGGCGCAAGGACACGAATCAGCGAGCAGCTGGCAGAGGCAGTGAGTGGGGGAGCGGCTTTCCATCATGCAGGTTTGGGGGGCGGACACAGGAAACTGATTGAAGAATCATTTAGGGAAGGAAAAATCAAGGTTTTAACAGCCACGCCCACGTTAGCTTTTGGAGTGAATCTTCCCGCTCGGGTAGTCATCATCAACGAGTACAGGAGATATGAGCCCGGCTACGGCTACTATCCGATTGCTGTTTTGGAGTATAAGCAGATGGCTGGGCGTGCAGGGAGACCCCGCTACGACAAGGTTGGCGACTCTATCCTGATTGCTAAGACCGAGGATGAACGGGAGTATCTGATGGAAAACTACATTCTAGCTGACACAGAGAGGATATGGTCTAAGCTGGCTGTGGAGCGGATTCTCAGGTCTCATGTTCTGGCTACGGTTGCGTCGGATTTTGCGCACACAGAACAGGGAATCTACGACTTCTTCGGCAAAACCTTCTATGCATACCAGTATGACCCACGGGCAATAAAGGGCGTCATAGCCAAGAGTCTGGGCTTTCTTTTCACCGAGAAGATGGTTGAGGTGGACGGCGACAAGATTAATGCCACCAAGTTTGGACGAAGAGTCTCCGAACTCTACATCGACCCATTAACGGGTGTAGTTATCAGGGATGCGCTTACGAAGCGAGCCCAGAATCTAACTGACACAAGCTTTCTTCACATGATCGCACGCACCCCAGACATGTTCCCTAAGATGCGTCCCTACTCCAGCGAGATGGACACTCTCCAGTTCTTCATCGAGGACCACCAGTACGAGTTCATGTGTGATTTGCCTGACCCGTGGATGGACAGGATAGCCTTCGAGGAGTTTCTGGGAGAAGCAAAACTGGCGCAGGTGCTGAAGGCATGGATGGATGAAACCAGCGAGGATGAAATGATTGAACGGTTTAAGGTTCAGCCCGGAGACCTTTACCGCCTAATCTCAACAGCCAAGTGGCTTCTCCACGCCTCCAATGAGCTGGCTGGACTCTTCAAGCACAAGGACCTACTAGACCATCTGGCACGGCTCACCGTAAGAATCGAGAAGGGAGTCAAGCCTGAGCTGCTTCCGCTGGTTAAGCTGGAGGGCGTCGGAAGAGCCCGAGCCCGCGTACTCTTCAACTCTGGCTTCAGGAGCATAGATGACCTGAAGCGTGCTCCGCTGCCGAAACTGACGGGGTTGCCGTTGATTGGACCGCGGTTAGCGCAGAAGATTAAGGAGCAGGTGGGCGGCTACGTCAAGGCGGATGAGTGGCAGAGCCTGAAAAAGAAGAAGCCGACCGCGCAGCAACGAGCATTAACAGAATACTAGCCTGTGTGCACATATTTTTTGGTCAAATTTTCTTGACATAAAGAGTCGGGTTTTGGTCAAGGTTTCTTGACAAAAACGCTTTTATGCATTTTTAACTACTGGTTTAAGTGGGTCTTTAAGTGGGAGTTTCACCAAGAGCTTTTGGTCTATCACTGATTCTTTGGTTTCTTGTCTCAGCTTTTTCTGTTAGTGTCGTCTTTGCATCTTCTGGTAATTGGGTTGAGGTCGTTACATTTCATAACATGGTGAATTTTGGTATGACTCCACGCTTTAATGTTTTGCATGATGATTGGAGAATCAAGTGGGAGTTTTATCCAAGCAATGGTTCTGAAATCCCACCTTTTACGATAGTTGTTTATCAGGACATGGGTCATGAAGGTAAAGAACTGATAAGCTCGTTAACCGCACATGAAACAACTGGAATTTTGAACATTTATAACGCTAGTGGTTCATTTTTTTTGGTGTTTTGGTTAACGAATACCAATAGTTCTTCAACATTAATTATAGAGCAAGACACAGAATCTATTCCAGAGTTTCCGTCATGGACCATCCTGCCTCTGGCCCTAGCAGTTACTGCAGTGGTTGCAGTCTACAAAAAGAGACTGCCCAAGCACCCCCACATATTAGGAGACTAATAATACTTCATGTTGAAAAATGGTTTTTTCTGTTTTTCCAAGCAACATTACTAGTCTGGCAAATCCCGTGCCTTTCTTTCCTTTCTCGTCTTCTCTATGACCTGCTCAATCTGTTTTGTTGCTGTGCCCAGATAGTTTCTTGGCTCCATCACCTTATCGATTTCCTGTGGGCTGAGCACTTTCGTGACTTGGATGTTTTCTGACAGAACATCCTTGAAGGCGCGCTCTTCGTTATGGCTTTTTATGGCTAGTTCTCTGGTTAGTTCGTGGGCTTTTTGTCGTCCAATACCCTTCTTCGCCAAAGCAAGCATAACTGCCTCGGACATCATCCGTCCCTGCGTCAACTCCATATTACTTCGCATCCGAGCTTCGTCAACCTCTAGCCCCTTCAGCACACGAATCATCAAAATCAGCATATAATCGATAAGAATGCACTCTTCTGGAATCACGAACCGCTCACAGGAGGACTGGGTCAGGTCCCTTTCATGCCATGTGGGAACGTTCTCTAGTGCAGGAAAAACAAGGCTTCTCATTATCTTCGCCAAGCCGCAGATTCTCTCAGAAA
>CAZJLG010000055.1:0-7519 GCA_964546665.1 uncultured Candidatus Bathyarchaeia archaeon | reverse complement strand
GAGAAATCGCTGAAATTGCCCAAGTGACAGAAGTAACCATAAGAAACCGCTACAAAGAACTAGTCGAACGACTCCAATTCGTAATCTACCTCTAACAACCCCAAACTTTCTTTTCTACGATTTGTTCTGCGCGAAAAAACAGAAAAAAATACTGTTTTCAACAATGAACATCTATTAGTCTCTTAATAGCTTATTGAGTAATTGTATGTGCTAAAAAATAGATGTTGTTATGATTGAAAACAGGACAAAATTTATTCTATCATTGGTGAATAATATATACTGAAAAAAGAATGCCAGCAGTCAGTGAGAAATATTTTTCGATTCTGAAAGACTACTTTTCCGATTTAGAACAATGGACTAGGAAGAAGAAAGCACTAGGTCCAGCATCATTAAATGAGATTTACAAACTTTACGATCATTCATTAATGAAAACTATTTTGGAATCTTTAACAGAAGAATTACTAAATCTGAATTGGGATGCTCAAACAAAACAGGTGGAAAGATCAGGGGACTAAAAACATCATATTTAGGAGATGCGTATGTTCACCAAAAGAATCCAGCACAAACTTTTGATTTTCTTAAAAAAACTTCCCTATATGCGGATACTAGCATTATTAAAGATTCAATAGTCTCCGAATTACTTGCTTTTCAGCAGAGAAAAACTGGTGAAGTTCCGTCTTTTTCAATTATCACACAGTATGCTTTAAACATGATGAAAATTGAAGAACTCTTTTCTTCAGATTTAGATAGGCCTATCTGCATTTTAGCACCTTCCAGTTATCTTTCTCTTGAGAAAAAAGGAGTTCGAGAATCTATCGATGAATTGATGAATGACAAAATTGTTCCATTGTATGCTTCTGAACTTTTTGGCAGAAAATTTGACTCTGCAGAAGAACTCATCAATTACCTTGAAAGGTTTAATACATTCAAAGAGTTTTATTCTGCTCTTGACCAATCAACTTTTCCTTTTCAAAATCCAGACGGAGTAACAGTTGATGAAGAAAAATTCCTTTCCGTTAAGAACTACTATGAAGAAAAATATGCAACATCGTTTTCATTTTCGGAAAGTCTTTTCCTTCTAATACGTGGTCGTTATTCTTGGGTTCCATACGACTTGATTTCTACAAGCAATCTAACTTCCAATTATGTTACAGATTTCCGTGGTCTTTGGAATAACTACCTTAATTTTCTCAAAAAAGATAACGAGTTGCTAAGCGAATATCTCAGTAAAAAAGCTGTATCAAAAAATACTTTGATTATGCAAGCCCTTCAGCAACAAGAGTTCAATTGGTTAGGTGATATTCCTCTGGACAAAATTAAAACATTGAGAGAAAGAGGGGAATTAGGAGAAATGAGAGAAATTCTAGGGAAGAATTTTGAGGAAATAAAAAATGTGAAAGATGCAGATTTTGTTGATCTTGTTTCTCAAATCAATTATTCTCTTAATGAATGTTTTAAAAAACATAGTTGTGAAGTAAAACACCTCGATAAAATTTATCGTATGAAATACACAATCAACATCTCAACATTGGTCGTATCAGGAAGTCTTGCAATAGCAGCTGCACTTTATCCACCTATTGCCTCTATTGCATCACTTACCTCTAAGATTGGTGGAAGTTATTCAGTTGTGAATCTGATTAGAGACTTTTTTGATAAAAAAGACAAGTACAAATCATTACAACAGAAACCCATAGCAATGTTATTTGATGTAAAGAAAACAGAAAGTAATGTTTAGTTGTTTTTTCTTCTTTTGAGTATTGCCACAATTAGTGTTGCTGTGATTAGTGTTGATATGAGCATGGTTGATGAGAGTTCGGGGATTACTGTGGTTGCATAGATTTCTATGGTGTGGGTGCTGTGTTCGTATGTGAAGCTGAAGGTGTAGTGGGTGCCGTTTGAGGTTTGAGTGTAATCCACGTTTTCGATTAGCAGCAGGTCGTCTTTGTATATTGTGAAGGCTCCTGACATTAGTTCAGAAGGAATGGTGATGTCGCAGAAGCCTGTTGTTCCAGTTGTTCCGTCCACATTGAATCTGATCCGTGCTAAGGCTTGATTAAAGGTAAGGTCTGACACGGTTGAGTTGCTGACGGTCTCGACAATATACTCGGTTTGGTCATAAACTACGTAATGATATTCCACGGTGGGAGTGGTGTCCAGGATTATGGTGTCTGTGGCGGGGGTGGATTCTAAGCCGTCTCCATTCTTGAAGTATACCCAAACCCGTTTTTCGCCCTCTCCCGAAGTTAAAGTCCAAGACTTTGAAGTGACGTAGGGTTCCCAATCTGACCAAGGTTCCCCCTCGTTAGCTAAGCGCATCTGGGTAACGCCAGAGTCCAAATCTGTTGCAGATAAAGTGAGAGTTACGGACGCAGAATCGGTTGCAGCTGCACCACCATCGATTATGACGTTGCCAGTGGGAGGAGACAAATCCACCTGGGTAACCACAAAAATCTCCCCAATAGTTCCAGACACGTAGGCTACTTTTGATCCGTAACCATCAGTAGATGGGAAAGCATCGGTTACTGTGGTGCTGGTCAACTTGGTTAAGCCAGTTCCATCAGAGTTGATTACAAAAATTTCCCAGTCGCCATCAGCATTCGAGTAGAAAGCAATTTCTGTTGCATCACCACTCATGGACGGACCCCTGTCATCTACGGTGTTACTGGTCAGCTGGGTTAAGCCTGAACCGTCAGAGTTAACCAGAAAAATTTCCCAGTCGCCATTCACGTTTGATTCGAAGGCTACTTTTGAGCCGTCATTACTAATGGATGGGTTGTAATCGTCTGCTGTATTGTGGGTCAGTTGAGTTAAGCCCGTTCCATCAGAGTTAATCACAAAAATTTCTCGGTCACCATCTACATTGGATACGTAGGCTATTTTTGAGCCATCACCACTAATAAGCGCAAGTCCAACAGTTGCCGCATTGCTGGTTACTTGGGTTAAGCCTGAACCATCAGAGTTAACCACAAAAACTTCCCTACCGCCGCCCACATCTGAATAGAAGGCAATTTTTGAGCCATCATCACTGATGGACGGATACGCATCAGTTAGACTGTTGCTAGTCAACTGAGTTAAACCAGAACCATCCGAGTTGATCAGAAAAATTTCCCAGTCACCATCCACGTTTGATTCAAAGGCAATTTTTGAGCCGTTGCCACTGATGGAGGGAGCCCTATCGTTCGCGGTGTTGGTGGTTAGTTGAGTTAGCCCTGTTCCATCGGAGTTAATCACAAAGATTTCTTGGTCGCCGTCCACGTCTGATTGGAAGGCTATTTTTGTTCCGTCATTGCTAATAGATGGGCGGGTATTGTCTGCTGCGTTGTTGGTTAGTTGGGTGGGTGTGCGCCAAGAACAATATCCAAGGGGTACAAGAAATACGGACACTATTGAGGCTAACATTAGCAGGGTAAAAATTAGTGAAAGTTTTTTCATTTTTCCCCCTCAAGGTATTGCCGCTTAATTATTTTGTGAGAGGGAATAAAAAGATACCTTAAGTCGTTGTTTGGGTTTGGGCTAAAACTGGACTCTTTTTCTTTCTTTTCGTAAGGTAGATTATAACTAAAATAGCTGCAATGACCACAACAGCTATTCCGATTGCGATGAACAGAGTTTCCTGTAAACCTTTGTCTGCCAGATAGTTTTGTTCTTCAACCTCTGCCTGCTCAAGATAAGTTAAGGCGTTGTTAAACAACGAAGTGGCTTCATCCCAGCTATTTTGGTTTCCAAAAACAAGTGCCTGTTCATAGGCAAGGTTTGCCTGCGTCAGCAGCGATTGCGCTTTGGAACTTTGATAGTTATTATTCTCTGATTCGGTGATGTTGCCGGACACTTGAGCTAACAAGTAATTGTATTGTTCAATCTTAGGGTCTTGAACAAGGAGAGTAAAGGTCTGGGAATCCCACATGAAGGAGTCTGTTCCTTGAAGCCCGTCAACTCCAACAAAATAGGTGTGTTCACCTGTTGTAACATTTTCAGGCAAAGTCATGGTTATTGAATTAACAAATTGGTCTGCAGAAGGGATGATGATGACAGTAGGATTGCTGGACAGGTCGTAACCATAAAACTGGTCTGAGGACATCCAATCAAATTGAATCCCCACGTACTGGATTGTGAGGATGTCGGTAGAATTGTTCTTTAAGTATATAGAGGCAAGTATGGTGCCGCCCGGGTAAGCGTTTTGATTTGTCAAAACAACCGATGTGATAAGTTGGTTCTGCTCAAGGGCGCTACCAACCCCACACAAGAGAGAGAAAACAAGACTTAAAGAAACCATTACATACAACACTTTAAACCATTTCAACAGCTAATCAACCCCTTACCAACCGTAAAGCCGTTCTTTTCTTTATTTAAATTTATTTCAAAATCAGGTTGTTTGGGTTTGGATTAAAGTTTTAACCCACAATTGATGTTTTTCGTTTTTTGCTTATTTTTTTCTTAATATCTTTCTTCCAAGTGCGATTAATGGTGCCACCAAAAACAGGGTTATTACTGTCAATGAAGAAATTTCTGGAATACTCTCGCTGTGCATAACTACGACACCCCACTGATCTGGAACATTGAAGTTTGCGTAGGAGGGCCAGATTTGAGAGCCAGGCCAGTTATTTGTTGCATCATAAGCTGCGACTCTGAGCCAAAAGTCAGGATTTATGCCAAAAGCAGGAGCAGAAATGCTGTACTCGACAATCAAGTGTTGTTGATCGTATAGGGGAGACGCATTAAATGATTCAACTATGAGAATGTCTGTTCCCCACGTATATGTATAATTTTGTAGCCAGCCACCGTAAGCACCTCTGTAGTATTTGAAAGGATCAGCGTAAACATAGGGCTTGTAACTAAATTGTATGCAGTTTTCGTCGAGTTCTGCTCCGCCTTCGGGAACGCCTCCAGGCGTGTCTGCTACAGCGAAGCAAAGGGCTGTATAATCACTCGAGTCACTGGTGTTATCGTTGAAGTATTCTATCAGAAAGTATAGTGTTTGAAGTTGGCCTTGGCTGTCTGTTACTTTTTTTAGTCGAAAGAATGCACTAAGACTACCCACTAACTTGTATTCTTCTGCATCCGACCATTCATCAGGAGTTGTCCAAACTCCGTCTATTGTTGGTATGATTGATGCTTCATAATTCTCAGCTTGATAGTCTAAATTCTGAGCCTGCGTGTTCTCAACTAACAGGGTTAAAAACAGCATAATGAGAAAAAAGTGAGCCAATGTTTTTGTTCCCTTCAAACACATTATCCTCCTGAAGAAGATTAATTGTTTCAATAGGATTTAACATTTCTTTCGGATTTGCAAACTTGAAAAGCATGCTTTGGGGCTAATGTTTAGCCAAAAAGGTGAGGGCTGAAAAGTCTTATAACCAATCTGCGTTTTTAATTAATTGAGGGTGAATCTCTTGGAAGTAAAAACGATAAGCTCTGTATCTGTTATACCCTTTGCTTTGATGTTTGGTGTAATATCGGCAATAATTGGGTTAGTCGTAGGAATCATCTACGCAATAGTGTTTGGGGCAATAATATCCACGGTACCTACCACCAGCACATTCTTCGATATCAGTTGGCTAAGAGTCCTGTTCAGTGTTGGAGCAGTAGTGATAATGCCTATAGTGGGATTCGTTGGAGGCTTCATACAAGGCGCCATTTATGCGGTTCTCTACAACTTTCTTGCCCCAAGAATCGGAGGAATCCAGCTTCGCTTCAAAGAAGACAAGCAGATTCCAACCGAACAGTAACATCACCCTTTTTTTCTGAATCTACGCTAACGTAGATGTGAACTTTTTTTGTGAAGTTGTGCTGTGCAACAAAATTCAGAAAAACCATTTTTTCAACATGAAGTATTATTAGGGTCCTAATATGCTGTGTTCAGGCGCTTTTAGGTTACGGTTAACCTGTCCAGAAACGTGAATATGTTATTCGATGATTTATGGCAATAGTTAAATGCCACTCTTTTCTAGTATCTGCTCTAACAAATTCAAGGGCTCCTCTCAAGATGACAGTGTCACAGCAGAACCCAACGAGTTACATTGCATCGCCAATCTCAGCCTTATTGTATGGGCTCACTTTTTGTATCTCTGAATGCCATTCCAGCGTCACAACGTATATTGTGGGCAAAGAAAACATAATCCGAGAAGGAGTCGTGGGCACTTCAAACTGCAAACCTAAAAACTGGTTAAAAATAGGTAAGGTATTCTGATGGCAAGCGAAATAGAAACAGGAACAAAGTACATCCCTGAAATGTCTAAGAAAGAGATTAAGGAACTGGAGAGCTCAATCAAAGCGGCATCCATGAAGGTTATCGAGGACAACATTGAAAGAATGAAAAAGGCATGGAAAAACCGCCCAGCAGTCATGGAGTACTTCGATGAAATTGCAAACTTGTTTGGGCGCCGCCAAAAAGAAATCCGCGAACAGAAAGCTGCGGGAAAGAAGGTCATCGGCTACTCCTGCATTTTCGCTCCCATAGAACTGATTTTGGCTGCCGACGCCATTCCAGTGCGCGTAGGCTCAGGATGGTACGACACAGCAAAGCTGGGAGACCGAATCATGCCCGTTGAAATCTGCCCAGTGATAAGGTCCACGGTGGGCGCAAAGATGGTGAGTCTCTCCCCATTTCTTGAGCTCAGCGACGCCATAGTGATGCCTCTTACATGTGACGGCAGAACTAAACTGAGCGAGATGCTGTCAGACTTCAAGCCTATATGGCGCATGAATCCTCCGCGAGTCAAAGATGACTCCCACACGTCGAGCATGTGGAAAGAGGAGATAGAGGTAATAAAAGACAAAATCGAGAAGCTGACAGGAAACAAGATTACGAGACAAAAACTCAGAGAAGCAATAGAGACCATGCAGCAGGCGACAAAGGCGTTTCGTAGACTGCAGGACCTGCGGAAGGGCGACCCGGTCATAAATGGAAGAGACGCCATGCTTGTGAACCAAACAAGCCTCTGGGACGACATTAAACGTTGGACCCAAAAAGTGAATGAACTGTGTGACGAACTGGAGAAACGGCTTGAACAAAAAGAGTACTCCTCGTATCCTGACTCGCCAAGAGTGATGATTACGGGAACTCCAATGCTGTGGCCTGACAGCTGGAAGGTCCCCAACCTAATCGAAGAAGCAAACCCGCAGGGCATAGTGGTTGTGGATGAGCAGTGCTCAGGAGACAGAATTCTCTACGACCCAGTGGGAATAGACGAGTGGACAATGAACGACATGATAACCGCAGTAGGCGAAAGATATCTTATGGCGTGCACGTGCCCCTGCTTTACTTCAGAACATGGAAACGAGGACAGAATCAACTGGATAATAGACAGAATCAAAGAGTACAAGGTTGACGGCGTAATATACTATGTTGTCAGAGGATGCATCCTCTACGCCATGGAATACGCCCGAATCAAACGCATCCTCGACAAAATGAATATACCCGTTTACTACCTTGACACCGAGTACACCCGAGAAGACGTCGGGCAGATGAAAACAAGAGTTGAAGCCTTCTTGGAGATGCTCGAAGCAAGAATGGACATAT
>CAZJLG010000054.1:0-7534 GCA_964546665.1 uncultured Candidatus Bathyarchaeia archaeon | reverse complement strand
CTACCCGTGCTTCATTGGGCACCACAATTCTTCCTTCACTGCCCACTTCAGACCATCCGTAAACATGTTTGCCGCCCTTCACAAGTCTAGGCATTTCTTTCACTCTCCACATTAGCCTATATTGAAACAGAATTAAAATTTGATTGTCTATAGGCAAAAGTCATATTTTCGGTTCCACACGATATATGTTCGATTGGCTTTGTCGGATATTGACGGCTCGCTCAAATCGTTGAACGCGAAACTGGACTGGATAATCAACCGCCTCAACTATCTAGAGACCGTCCTCACCGAGAGCCAACAATATCCCGAGGTTGTAGAGTTTCTTCAAAGCCTAAAACTGGGAACCGCCATGTACGGGGAGCCACTCAAAACCCTGAACCGCATCGTATCTGCACGCCACCTCATAGAATCCACAGCCCAGAAAGACGAAATAAACAAAATAATACTCAACTACATCGCCCTGAAAGGACCCAAAAACATCAGCGAACTCACCAGAGAAGTTGGACGCCAACGAGGAAAAGCGTCACGCACAACAATCAGAAAAAAAGTAAAACAGCTTGTAGACTCCAAGGCTCTGATGAAAGAAGGCACCCGCTACCGCCTGCCTTAACCACTATACTGGACAGAAATGTCCAACAAATCTAAACCTGCTATCCAGCCTATACATTATTTGAGGTGAAGAGTAATGAATGAAAAAAAGCATGACATACCGAAACCCGAAGAGATTTCAGGAATCCTAGCCGCAGTATCCAAAGAGCTTCCCGGGCTAGTGAAGGGAATCCTTGACGCTTTCTTCAGTCCCGAAGCCGCAGCAGACATGGGCAAATCCGTTGCAACCTTCTACAAGACCCTCAAAGAAGGCGGAATCCCCGAAGACCAAGCATTAGTCATGACCAAAGATTACCTAGGAACCCTGACAAAATGGAGCGAAACCATGAAAGGAATGAGAATCGGCGAACACCACGAGGGCTGAGCCATGGGTGCAAAAGCCCTCTTCATTGATGTCATTTACGGCTCGAAACTGGCATTCCATTCCCTAGGTTTGGTTACGCAGACCACAATGAAACGTCGAAAAGCACAATCCACCTTCAAAAAAACGTTGATACAACAAGGAGTTCCGCCTGAAGCAGCAAAAGAACTTGCAGAAGAGTTTCCTAACCCAGTGTCTGAACTCTTTTCAATTTTGAAAAGCAACGCGTTCAGCCAAAGAAAGTAATGGTTGCGGAATAATCTTCATAATCATAGGCAAAAAAGGGAGAAGATAGAGGATGACTCTGATTAACCCAAGTGGTTGGCTGTCAAGTTTTCCGTTTTAGGTGGACAAGCACTCTGATTCTGTAAACGTCAGTTGTTGATGAATTATAGTTTTCTGAGCCTACGAACCGGGCATAAACCTCCACGGAGTCATCCCACCAATCCTGCTGGTAAGCTTTCCACTCTATCTTGAATTTTCCATCGTTATCTGTTATGCCAGAGGCAAGAACGTCGTCGCTCATGAAGGACCTATCCCTCTCGCAGATGTCGATTTTAGCCTTGCCTATTCCGTGGCCTGTTTTCGTGTTTGTCAGTTTTCCTTTGAAGGTTACTATCGTCTTAGACTCTACGCTGGTTGGAGGACAATCCATCATAAGATTGGTGTCGGCTGCACCAGATACTGGCGCCATCAGAGCCTCAGTCACCTTTTCCAGAGGCTGCTTCAAAGTCAAGTCCTCTATGTCCGCGCCGCAGCTTTTCTGCATTGCTTCTATTCCCCTGAGACAGTTCTGCTTGGTTTCGTACGCTTCGCTGGCTGCGATTATTTCTCCGTTAGAGGCACTCAAATTGAATCGGTACTTTGAAGCCGCGTCAGCAAAAACCTCATATTTTGGGTGCGGCAGCGTCTCTGCTCCAGCTGTCTTATCTTCTATCGGTGCGCCACAATTATTTTGTACAGACTTGACTCCGTTTATGCATCCTGCTTTTCTTTCGTACGCTTGACTGACAGCCACAATTTTGTTGTTTGCAGCACGAAGCCTGAACCTAAATTTGCCCGCAACATCTCTATAGACCTGATATTTTGCCACCAAAACATTTCCCCTAATACTCATTATTTGTTGAGGAGTAAAAAAGAATTTCTACCGAAAAAAGTGAAGGATAGAATCAAGTGTTCTTTTTTGTTTCGCGGCTTAACAGGATGAGTGCTATGATTATTGCTGGAATTCCAAAGATTATCGCAGCCCAAACCAGTATTGTAATCATCGAGTTTACTACGTAGTCTAAAGTCCAAGAGGCGATGGCAACGTTCCAGTTTCCGTCAACGTAAACCTTGAGGCAGAACGCGACAAAAAACAGAAATGATATTCCGCCTCCTCCTCTTTCTCTACGTGAGCCTTTCCCAAAGAATCCATATTCTTCCCTTTCTTCATCGGGTATTCGTTTCCACCATAACCAACCTGCTATTGCTGCAATTGCCACCGGAATTCCTATGATAACAAGTTCCCACATAATCAAATGCAGAATAAATGTGACCATATGCGCCATTGTCCATTGCCCCAAAATCATGGGCACCATACCAGTTGATTGGGCATCAGCAACGAACCACAAATAGACCAGAATTGCGCCTATCACTGCAACAATGGCGGCTACTATCCAGTAAACAAGCATGCTCCAGTGACGTTTCAAGAATTTTCTCCAAGAGCTCTTGTCTGTCTCACTTTCCCCCATCATATCCACTTCCTCAAGTCTATAAAATAGAACAGTATCCTGTATGTCTGTTCTAAATATATAATTATTCGTATCCACCATCCGATGAAACATTCATAGTAGGAGACTAATAGAGGTACATTGTTGAAAACAGTATTTTTTCTGAAAAACCGAAAAAAGGGTACCAAAAAAGTTCAGCGCGAGCACTCAAGAACTCTGTGCAGAACCCATTAGAGGAGCCAACCGAAAAAGAGCCGATACAGCCTATGCTCGAGGATTGTCGAGGTTTTGGCTCTTCCGAAGATGCGGAAATAGTTTTTTCCCAAAGCCTCAATCATGTCGCCTATGTCATATCTTGGAAAGAGGCAAGAGGAGATTATGAGCCTTCCCCATTCGCCACGTTCTAGTTCATGAAGCATCTTAGTGCCTTTGCCTGTCTCAACCTCAAAATAGTAAACGTCATAGTTCGGCGAAACGTAAGGCAGGTCATCAAGTTGCTGCGCAAAGGCGCCCTCCGTGGCGCTGTACATCTCAACTATCGGGACCTCGCCGAAATGTTTCCTGAGAACAGGACCATACTTGAAATGAATCTTTCGTACGCTGGTGCAGACAATTAATCTAATCTTCCACAGCTCTTTAGGCTCTTTTCCATGCTTCCGTTTAACGTATCGGGCAAAAGCAGTAATCACAGGCGTTACGCCAATGGCGGCAACCACAGGCTGACCTAGAGCAGATTGGTAAACCATCTCGAAACGTTTCTCCCAGTCGGCTCTGGCGATGCCGGAGCCCAACGCATCTATCTCCTCCTGTCTTGGCAATAGGCTAACTTCATTCAGCATAGGATTAAGTTTCGCGTAGGTTCCGGAGCTGTAGCCATACGTTATTTTCTCTCCACCAGCATCTATGGTAGTTACTGTAGACGGAAAATTGAGGTTCAGTATCTTTCCCGCCAGAACATCCATGCTGTTCTTTCTGAGAGCATAATTTGTTATACCTCGTGCTCCGCACCAGAAAATCTCTTCTATATGCGTTTTAGTGACTGGCAACACCTTGGATTTGCCTGTAGAGCCTCGGGTCATCACCCAACATAAAGGCGGCTCAGGCAAAATAGCCGAGTAGTTTCCTGCTTTCACTTCTTCAAGGTACGGCTGAAGACCAGTATAGTTGATTGTTGGAAAGTTTGCGCGAAATGCGGAGCCGTCTTTGATTTCGTTGGCGGCATGGGCTTTTCCGTAGTCTGTTTTAGCGTAGTCCTTAAGCAGTTTCTCTCGGACTTTTTGTTGCGCCTCAGCGGGATTCTTTAAGGATTCATGCCAAGGCTCAACGATTTGTTTTAGGATGTCTACGCCAATCATTGCTGTCCCATCGTCAACAAGAGCCAGACGTCATGTTCAGTTAACGGGCACTTTCAGCTGTCGTATTTAGGGTTGTGGGGTCCTTCCCCTAGCAATAACTGCGCCTGCTAACACGGCAAGTATAACGAGGGAGCCGATTATGATTAGAAGGAATGGCCAGAGGGAGCGTACGTTAATGAAGCCAGACACTGTAAGATATGACATGAATCCCACGAGTATCAGAATGAATCCGCCCACCAATGGACCTAAAATGCTGTACTCATGCTTCTCATATTTTTCGTGCTGCTCCCCTTTCTCCATCTTCTCATTTTTTTCCTGTTTCTCCTGTTTTTCTTGTTTCTCAGCCTTTTCGTTTCTATAATATTCTGTATGCGTAGGCTGGCTAGGTTCTGTAGCCTTTAGAGAGGCGCCGCATTGGGGACAAAACGTCATAGTTTCGCTGACTTCTGAGCCACACTTATGACAATATGGCATAACATTCACCTTCACACAAGTCTACCCTCTATTATTTCAATGATGAGTATTTAAAACATGCACCGCTCACTCATGGAGAAATATTATAAGCAGTCACCGCAAGAAAGGACTGAGTGAGGTGAATTGTTTGACCAAAAACAGGACACTCCACTATCAGGAGGGGCTCTTTACTGCTATTTCTGTTGGATTTTGTCTCCTTCTTATAGGCTTCCTCTTTGCCATCCACGCTAACCTGCTTGACCAACTCATAAATTTCTTTAAAGACTTTGAGATGGTTGATGTTCCGCACACAGACATAGTATTCCCTGCACCCGGGTCTCCGGGCAGCCATTCAGTGGTTTATCAGGCTGCTGGACAATTCAGCATAGCCGTGACTGTGTTACAGGTCATATTATTGGCGCTACGATTTGTTATCCCTTCATCGCTGAGAAAAAAATCAGAAACCGTTAGTGGCTTAGTTTACTGGGCAGGAGCAAGCTTTCTCATCCAGTCATTCCTTATCGACAAGCTTCGTGTCACACTGACAAATTGGTTCGAATTCTGGGCTCTCATAATCGTGCTTGCTGGCGTCTCCATCATCGCAAGAGCAGCAGTTATAGCTGTTTCTCGACTCTAACAAGCCTATTTTAGAATGGGCAAGTGTTTGTTGGGCAACCGCCTGAATACTCGGAGTCTGCGCTTACACTTTTTTCAGTAGCCAATTCATTGGTCAAAAGCGGACCCACGTACAGAACCTGCTCCTTCTTGCTTCCGTAACGGTAAACCGTGATTCCTTTACACTTCAGCTTATACGCCAGCAGATACACGCACCTAACGTCTTCCACTGTTGCGTCAGGCGGAAGATTCACAGTCTTCGACACAGCGTTATCAACATACTTCTGGAAAGCCGCCTGCATACGAACATGCCACTCTGGGTCAATGTCAAGAGACGTTACAAAAACTCTCCGCAAATCCTCTGGCACCGCCTCCACCGTCTGTATGGAACCTGTTTTCGCGACCTCCAGCATCAAGTCGCTGCTGTGAAAGCCTCTTTCTTTTGCTACTTGCTCGAATGTGGGCTGTATCTCCAGCAGTCTTGTGCCTTCCATGACGTTTCGGACAAAAGCTACAGCAAAGATGGGTTCTATTCCGCTTGAGCAACCCCCAATTATGCTTATGGTTCCTGTGGGCGCAACCGTGGTGACTGTGGAGTTGCGTATTGTCTTGTAGCCCCGTTTTTCCCAGATGCTGCCCTTGAAGTTGGGGAATGCTCCTCTATCTTTGCCAGTTTCAACAGATTTCTTCGTAGCCTCATCATCAATGAACTTCATCACTTTTTCTGCTAGGGCTAAGGCTTCCTCCGAATCGTAGGGAACACCCAGCAAGATGAGCATGTCCGCAAAGCCCATGACTCCCAACCCGATTTTTCTGTTAGCCCGGGTGAGTTCCCCGATTTCAGGCACAGGAAACTTGTTCACGTCAATCACATTATCCAAGAAATGAACCGCAATACGGACGACTCTTCGTAGCTTCTTCCAATCCACAGTTTTGTCTTTAACCATCTTAGCCAAGTTGATGGAGCCCAGATTGCATGACTCAAAAGGTAGAAGCGGCTGTTCTCCGCATGGGTTTGTGCTCCAAATCTTGCCCACCTCAGGAGTTGGGTTATGCCTGTTTATCTCATCAATGAAGATTAACCCCGGGTCTCCTGTTCTCCAAGCGTTGGATGCTATCAGGTCAAAAACGTGCCGAGCCCGTAGTTTAGTTTCAGCCTTTCCATTCCGCGGATTTATTAACTCATATTCAACATCTTTTTCAACTGCATCCATAAACTGGTCAGTGACAGCCACTGAAATGTTAAAGTTCGTTAAGATGCCCTCTCTGGATTTTGCTTCAATGAACCTCAGAATGTCCGGATGAGTCACATCCAAGATTGCCATGTTGGCTCCTCTTCTTCGCCCTCCCTGCTTAATCACGTTTGTGGCGGCATCATAGATGGTCATGAACGAGACCGGTCCAGAGGCTACGCCCTTGGTGGAGCCCACTATGTCTCCTGCTGGTCTCAGCTTCGAGAAGGAGAAGCCTGTTCCCCCGCCGGACTGATGAATCATAGCCATGTGCTTTAGGGTGGTGAAGATTCCATCTATCGAGTCTTCCACGGGTAAAACAAAACAGGCGGAGAGCTGACCAAGACTGGTGCCCGCATTCATGAGGGTCGGAGAGTTAGGCAGAAACTCGCGGTCTGCCATAACCTGATAAAACGTTTCTTCAGTCTGTTTCACATCAGCTTTCTTGTCATAGATACTGTCAGCCTTAGCCACTGCTTTGGCGACTCTGCGGAACATCTGGCGGGGAGTCTCGATGACTTTTCCTTCATAATCCTTCATGAGGTACCTGTTTTTCAGCACTTTTATGGCGTTGACTCCCAGCTTCAAATCGTCAACTACGCCAAAGAATTTTTTGAACTCTCTGATTTCTGTGCGTTTCTGGCGGTACAGAATGTATGACTTAGCCACGTCAGCGTAGCCCTTTCTGATAAGAACCTCCTCAACAATGTCCTGAACGTTCTCGACGCTGGGAATCTTAGCCTCGAAGCGTTCGTTAATGAGCTGCACAACATCCTCTGTAACCTGTCCTGCCAGCTTTTCATCTACCTTCTGGACAGCCTCTAGTGCCTTAAGAACGGCTGCAGCAATTTTGCCTTCATCAAAACTGACTGTCCTTCCATCTCTTTTCATAATTTTAGAAACTTTAGCCAACTGTTGCTCCCCATAATTACTGATGCTAACTGTTACTTTAAGCTTGACGAAAAACTGAATGTTGTTTGCTACCGTTAGGCATTCAGACTCTAAACAATAAAATGTGGGATACCCGTGAGTTATGGGAACAAAAAAGAAGAAAGAGAATGGGGGAGGTTGGGTTGTTTTTTTGTGTTTTATGTCATGCTGCCTAGTTCGTGGTTGATCCACGGATAGAGTTGCCTGAGCTTCTTCATTGCTTCGTCGACTTTCGCTTGTGGATACTCGTATGGAAGCATCTTGCCG
>CAZJLG010000053.1:0-7644 GCA_964546665.1 uncultured Candidatus Bathyarchaeia archaeon | reverse complement strand
GGTTAAGGCTAAATCTTTAGTGTTCACGTTCAATGCTTTTTACCTCCCCACTCCGGGATTTTTAGTGCGGAACGGGTGGGAGGCTCCACCTACCCGCATCTGGAACAGATTAACATGCATTGCCTAAAAAAGTTTGTCTTAACTCACTAACCCTCGCTACTATCCAGCAAATTCGCCATTCAACCATGCCTGCATCAACAATTTCTATCCACTTTTTGTTCTGGGAATAAGCATCGGCACCCTTTTCTGGTAACTTTCGTAGGCTTCTCCAAACTCTTTGACCAGTTCAACTTCTTCTTTGCGTGCTATCAAATACACAACTGCAATCATTAAAGGAGTGGAAACCAAAGAATACCACGCCGACAATAGAAAAGATATTCCGACATGCGCCAGCAAGCCGCCAACATATTGGGGATGCCTAATAATAGAATAGACTCCTGTTGTGACAACTTTTTCGCTTCTATGCGTCTCTGCCACTTTCATAGAGGCCCCTTTTGTGCCCTCAATTCCAAGCCAAGCACCCAACACAAAAAAAGGAACAAAGATCACCAACTGGATTAAGGGAACAGAGAAGGAAACTACAGGAACCAATATTGACAAATTCTGAAAGAAGGGAACCAAAAATCTGGGTTGAGGCGAAATCCAAATGCCAATCCAAAAAAGAAAGAATCCCCAGCCTGAAATTAGGCCTAAAGCATCTCCAATTCGGATTCCTTTAGCTGTTCCATATTTTCTCTGAAGTTTATTGTGTTCAAGCGACCAAAAATAGAGAGGCAGCACCAAGAGCTCGCCTAAAACAGACAACAAAAACCAGACATACATTGCTTCACAACATTAGAGATAGGCGTCTGTGGCGTATCTTCGTACCATTCGATGGGTGTTAAAGTAGTACGCAACTTTTCCTATCGAATTCTTCATCATGCTTACCCAATCGTCTCTAGCTTCATAGAATGTAGGAACAATCAAATACTGCAGCTTGGCGTAGAGGTCATCCAGTTCTTTATCTCTTCTTTCCTGCTCAGTGATGGACTCATCCGGATGCGGTCCTATTGCCCATCCCGTGACGCCTTCAACGCAACCTTCTATCCACCAGCCATCTAAAACACTAAAGTTTACCACTCCATTATGCGCCGCTTTCATTCCGCTTGTTCCAGAAGCCTCAAAGGGAGGCAGAGGAGTGTTTAACCAAACATCAACTCCAGAGGTGAGTTTCGAAGCCATGTTCATGTTGTAATCTTCAAGATAGACGATTTTTATGTCATCCTTCAGCTTGTTCTTGTAGTCATAAATTTCCTTTATCAATTCTTTACCTGCTACATCTTTGGGATGTGCTTTTCCAGCGAATATTAATTGAAGTCCACGACTAGACGCTTTTTTAAGCCTTATCAAATCTGAAAAAAGCAGCGTAGCCCGTTTATATTCGGTCGCTCTTCTGGCAAAACCCAAAGTTAAAGTGTTGACATCCATTTTTACGCCTGTTTTGTCAGCTACAAAGCTAAGCAAATCCGTTTTACTTTTCATATGGCTGTTCCAAATCTCCTCGTCTGGAATTTCGTCAACTCTCACAAGCAGTTCTGGTTCGTTCACCCAGCCTGGAATATGTGAATGAAAAAGTTCCCTGAAATATTGACAGGTCCACATGTATGAGTGAACCCCATTAGTTACTTCCCGAATGTAGTGCCCCGGAAAAAGCTTCCTTGAGTATTTCATGTGCTCCTCTGTTACACCATTGGTGTATTTACTCAAGTTCAAGGCCAACAAGGTCATGTTCAGTTTATCAGAACCTCCATATTCTTTCAGAACGTCGTTTGGATATTCTGGGTCCAATAATTCGTTAACTAGATCGTATGAAAACTTGTCAAACGCCGCCGCAACAGGCGTATGAGTGGTGAAAATACATGAGTTCTTAACTTTTTCAGCATCCATCGCATTTTGTTTTAGCAGGTCTAAAGTGAGCAGGCTGGAGTGACCCTCATTCATGTGATATTTGCCCACATTGAATTTTAGGGCATTTAACATTCTGACACCGCCTATTCCCAGAACTATTTCTTGTTTCAATCTGTATCTGTCGTCGCCTCCATACAGGAATGACGTGATTTCTCTGTCTTCTGGCGTATTTCCGTCAACATCTGTGGAAAGAAACAGTACGGGAACAATTCCTCCAGTCAAGCTTTGCTGGTCAAAAAGCCAAGCCTTTACTATAACATTTCTTCCTTCAATTTTAAGTGACACTTCATCGGGCAGAGGGTCCAGAAAGTCAGAAATTTTCCAATCCTCAGGGAATTCTAACTGTTTTCCGTCATCAGTTATTTTCTGTTTCAAGTATCCTTCCTTACTAACGAGGGTAACCGCAACTAGAGGAATTTTTAGGTCAGCACTTGACCGTATCGTGTCTCCTGCTAGAACTCCTAATCCTCCACTGTATGTTGGAATCTCGCTTTTTATTCCAATTTCCATAGAAAAATAAGCTATCTTGGGGCCGTCCAAGAAGTGGTCTAAGCAGTATTCGCTGTCAAAGTAGTATCTTTTTCCCCTTACATCAGCTTGGAATTTAGTCTTGTCTGAATCTAAAGGCATTCCACAAACAGGGTCAATTACAAGCATCAGAACTACCAGCAACAGTAAAGTATCTTTTATCCCGTATTTTAATATTATAACTCTCATGTCACGTTAGCGGGGAAAACAGTATGTCAACTAAATTGTTTGTTTTTAGACACGCAGAAACTACAGACAACAAACGGCACATATTTTCAGGATGGCGAAACCCCAAACTAACACCAAAAGGATTGGAACAAGCACAAGAAATTGCAGAACAACTAATGCACGAAAAGATCGACTACGCTTTTACCTCACATCTTACAAGAGCCAAGGACACGCTGAAGATCGTCCTTGAAAATCACCCAAATGTTCCTGTATTTGTTGACGACAGACTTATTGAACGCTGTTACGGATTGCTTCAGGGCAAAAGCAAAACAAAAGTTGCAAAAGAAAGACCGGAATGGTTTGCCAAAGTTCACAGAGGTTACGATTTTCCCCCACCAGAAGGAGAAAGCCTAAAGATGGTGGAAAAGCGCACCATACCATTCTTGACTCAGCTAGGGGAATGGCTTAGACAAAACAGGGGCAACGTAGCCATTTCATGTCACGGCAATTCTCTTCGTCCAATCCGCCGAGTCTTTGAGCACCTAAGTTTGAAACAGATGCTTCAGCTGGAGAATCCCCAAGACAGAGCAATGTCATACGCTCTTCACATACATAACATCAAAATTGAATGCACAAAAGAATGCATCACCCCACCAAAATGGAGGGGCGTGCTAGTTCCTCGCCAAGTTAAGTTGGCGTCTGATCGACGAAATCCACTGAAAAAATACTACTAGCAATGATCGAATTGCTAAAAAGAGGCAGAAAATATAACGTGTAGGATTGACGTGACAGAAGAAAAGTCTCAAGAAACCAAGCTGAAACCAGTTTTAGGACTGCTGGACGCCACAGCCATAAATGTAGGTGCAATCGTCGGAGCAGGAATATTCATAGTAACGGGGATTGCAGCGGGTGTAGCGGGCTCAGCAATGATAGTTTCTATGATTGTGGGTTCAGTTGTTGCGTTAGTTACTGCCTTAAGTTTTTCCGAGTTAACAGCTTGGCTGCCAAAAGAGGGAAGTGTGTACGAGTTTGCATACCAGCTAGTATCGCCTTTTGTAGGTTTTTTGTCCGGTTGGATGTGGGTTCTGTCAAATACGTTTGCTGGCGCTGCAGTTGCCCTTGGATTTGCTTACTACTTTACAGCACTTTTTCCCAGTATACCCACAAAATTGGTTGCAGTTATTATCTGCATAGGCTTCACAGTGCTTAATGCTGTTGGTGTACGTAAATCTGCTCTTCTGAACAATTTTCTTGTTGTAACAAAGGTTCTGATTTTGGCGTTCTTTGTTATTTTCGGGTTAAACTACATCAAACCAACTAATTTCACTCCATTTGAACCATTAAGCGTAGGCGTACTCTATGGAGCATATTACATGTTTTTTGCCTATGGCGGTTTTGCCAGAGTCGCTGTGGTTGCCGAAGAAATTAAAGACGCCAAAAGGAACGTTCCTAAAGCAATACTGATTTCGCTGGTTGTATCCTCAATCATTTACGTACTTGTAGGAATTGTGGCAACAGGACTTGTGGGAGCTCCAACACTCGCAGACTCGAACTCACCTTTGACTGAAGCTATGAGCGCCACTGGCAACACTACAGCGACCTACATAATATCGGCGGGAGGAATGATAGCGACGGCAAGTGTTCTGTTAACGTCAATTTTGGGTGTTTCACGGGTTGCTTATGCAATGTCAAGAAGAAGAGACCTGCCTCAAACATTTGGAAAAATACATCCAAAATTTGACACTCCTTACTATTCTGTGTGGATTCTAGGAATTTTGATGATGTTGCTTGTGTTGTTTGTAGACCTGACAAGAGTTGTGGCGGTAAGCACTTTTGCAACATTATTCTATTACTGCATCGCCAACATTGCTGCTTTGCGTCTGAAAAGACCCTACCAGTTATACCCATCGATTGTGCCTGTCCTAGGGATAATTACATGTCTAGTCTTTATGTTTTACATCTTCTTTATTTCGCCTACTTCTCTAGATTTAGGCATCGCAGGACTACTAATAGGCGCAATATATTACATCGCTAAAACGCTTTCACAGAAACGAACCGCCTGAATTTGGAACTTCGCATAGTTGTATTCGCACATTCCTAGCTGTGAAATTTGATTCCAGTATGATCTAACAGCTTGTAGAATCGAACTTTCAGGAAATCTATAATCATGAAAACCGCGAAGGCTTCTCCCCAGACAAGACCTGCCAATGCCCAACCCATCGGAGGAAGCAAAATTCCATAAACGGTGATTAATGTAGCAGTGAATTGTGTTAGTATTACTGCGAGAAGCAGCTGTTTTGCAGGTTTCACTGACCAGAAGTGACCTCTTGTGCGTGCCATGAACACAGTCAGGTGCCCTGCCACTGAGAGCTTCAGGTACATGAATGACTGAAGAACTTCAGGCGACAAGTTTAGAACCTTGAACCCAACGTAAAACAGGCCAAACGACTCTATAACGCCAAGAATGCCTAGCATCGATGCTATTCCTATAATGATGCGCATGTTCCACTTTTCAGGAAAGTTTGAGTACAGAACATTGTCGTAGGCTATAGTTATTATCGGCAAGTCATTCAAAATAGCCAATAAGACAATCATAAGTGCCGTAACAGGATAGAACTGGAACACAAGAATTGTTGTAGTTATGAAGAATAGAACCCTGAACGTTTCCGCAATACGGTATATCGAATAGTTATTCATCCTCTGAAATATCTGGCGACTCTGTTTCAAAGCATCAATTATAACTGACAAGCCCGGCTTCGTGAGCACAATTTGCGCAGCTGATTTCGCAGCATCAGTGGCACCCGCAACGGCGATGCCAGCATTAGCTTCCTTAAGGGCAGGTGCATCGTTAACTCCATCTCCCGTCATTCCAACAATGTGGTTTCTGCTCTGAAGAAGCTTAACTATGCGAAACTTGTGTTCAGGGAAAACTTCGGCGAAGCCGTCAGCTTTCTCAATTAGCGCTTCAGCTTCAACATCGGATTTATCCATATAGGAAGAAGCAGGCAGTATATTGGTGCCTAAGCCTACTTCATGCGCAATTTCTTTGCCTATTGCAACATGGTCGCCAGTAACCATCTTGACGTGTACGCCCATTGACTGTGCAGTTTTCAGTGTTTCCGCTGAATCTTCACGTGGCGGATCATATAAAGCAATGAGACCAACATATTGCCATTCTTTTTTTTGGTCATACCTAGCCACGCCAAGTGCACGGTAACCGTTTGAGGCAAAATCTTCAACATACTTGTTGATTTTGTCACCGATTTCATCTTTGTTTGTCGACAGTGCCAGAATAACCTGAGGGGCTCCTTTTGATACTTTGAAGTGCTGCCCCTTAGCATCTTCCACATCAGCTTCTGTGCGCTTCGAAACGGGATCAAAGGGCGTAAACTTGTTTATCTTGTATGTGCCGATGCTTTTCGCAATTTCTTCTGCACTTTTGGCTTTGCCGATTATGGCGTTGTCTATTGGATCCTGATCCTCTTCTCGTGATGATAAGGTGCCAAACAGCAAAACATCATTTTCTGTAAAGTCTTCGAAGGGCTGCACTTTGCCAACAGTCAACTCATTTTTAGTGATTGTTCCGGTTTTGTCAGCGCATAAAACGTCTACACCAGCCATTTCTTCTATGGCAACCAGTTTACTGACTATTGCTTCTTTCTTTGAAAGCGCTATAGCACCTAAAGCCATGGTCACCGAAAGAACAGCAGGCAAAGCAGCTGGAATTGCAGCCACAGTCAAAACCAAAGCAAACTGGATGGTCGCAAGCAAGCTTTCTCCCCGAAAAACAGCGACAATAATAATTATTAACACTAGTATGCCTGCTAGTGCAATCAGGTAATCGCCTATTTTTGTAACGGCTTTCTGGAAGTGGCTTTCAGTTCCCGCTTCTTCTACAAGTTTGGTGGTTTTACCAAAATATGTGTTCATTCCTGTGGTGACTACCAGTGCATCCATTTCTCCTTGGCGAATAATCGAGCCCGAATAAGCAACATCTGAAACATGCTTTTCTACAGGTAAAGATTCGCCAGTCAACGCGGATTCATCGACTTGCAGATAATCGCCATTCAGAAGTTTAACATCCGCTGGGACAATATCACCCAAACGCACCCGCGCTATGTCGCCTGGAACAAGTTCCTCAGCAGACTTTTCAACCCATTTTCCGTCACGCAGAACCTTTGCCTTTAGAGCCAATTTTTGTTTTAATAATTCTATGGCATTGTCCGCCTTATGTTCCTGCCAGAAACCAACTACAGCGTTTAGCATTAACAGCATTAGAATTATCCAGAAGTCCGGCCAGTGCTGGATAATTGCTGACATGACAACCGCTGCCTCGATCATCCAAGGAATTGGTCCCCAGAAATACCCTAAAAACTTGACAATTGGGTTAACTTTTTTCTCGCGGATTTCATTAGGACCGTATTTTTGAAGTCTATCCGTTGCTTCTGAAGAAGAGAGACCCTTATCATTTGCAGAAAGTTCAGTTAATAATTTCTTTATATCCGCCTTTTTTGCTTCTTCAGTGCTTAAAAAATTAGAACTCATGAAATCCCTTCATAACAAACTCTTCTGTAAAGTTAAATATTTTTTGGGGCAGTTCGGTTTGAATATTGTGCACTCCATTTTGTTGCCTTAATTAACAGAAGATGCCCCCAACAATCATTGTTCTTTTGACTGTCCTGATCTGAGCTAGACCATCAGAAAAGATTGTTTACGTATCAAATCGGATTTTATATAGAAGTTAGCTTCTATAAGCTGTGGGATAATGTAGGAATGGAATTCGAAATTTTCATAGTTTTTGCTGGATTGTTACTATTTTTTGATCTACTTTTACTAGCTATGATGAAGCATGAAAAAAAGAAAAAAAGCGATTACGGCGTCTATGCAGCAATCCTAGGTTTCATCCTCCTTCTTGCATCCTACGGGAGGCTTTTGCAGGCCTTCATAAGTAACGATTTTTCTTTTGTTGGAGTCTACTCTTACAGTTCATCAGGCTTGTCG
>CAZJLG010000052.1:0-7933 GCA_964546665.1 uncultured Candidatus Bathyarchaeia archaeon | reverse complement strand
ACGTTGCGGTGGAGAAGGAGTTCATAGACAAGAAGCCCCACACGACGCTGAAACTGACAGACAAGGGACGAAGAGCCTTCAAGGAATACCGAAGAAACATGAAGCAGGTGTTCGAGGACCTGCCAAAATAGCCGTCTATAGTATGGTCAGCAGCTCAGTTAGACTAGCAATCTTGTTAAAGTGACCGGGATGTTTTCCTTCCCTGTCCATTAGAAAAGGCCTAATGCCAACAGCAAAGGCGCCCTCATAGTCCTGCTCAACAGAGTCTCCGACAAAAACGGCTTCACGCGGCTCTATTCCAAGCTTGTCCAGAGCATACAAAAAAATTTTTTTGTCTGGCTTGGCGCAGTTGCAGGATTCAATGCACACAACTGCATCGAACCATTTTTTGAGCCCCAGTTCCCCCAGAATGTGGTCTATGTCTTTTTTGAAGCCGTTAGAGACGAGCCCCAGCTTCAAGCCTCTGGCTTTTAACCCAGACAACGTGGGCTCTGCATCCGAGTAAAGCTGCACGTGGGAGCATTCCCACCAAAGCTCATCAATCTGTGACGCCAAAAAAGCGGTGATCTCTGTTATGCCCAGCTTCTTGAGCAGCGAAGCGTTATAGTTTATCCAGAACTCTTTTCTCCGGTTTTCATCATAAGCTGAGGTGTCTGCCTCGCTTTCTGTTGCTTCCTGAGCCCGGGCAACATCGTCAAGTGACACTGTGACTCCGAAACGGGCAAGAATTGTTCTGTAGATTTCAGGAAAAGACGCAGTTCTCATGAGAGTTAAGCCCAGATCAAAGAGCACAGCCTTTAACGCCATTTTCTGTCATAAACCCAGATGTTGTGGCGTTTTTTATTTTTTATGTGCTTCAAACTGTTTGGCGGCGTACTGGACGATTTCCATTGCGCTTTCCGAGGTTTCCCATCCCTTTATTTTAACCCATTTATGCGGCTCTAAACGTTTGTAGGTTTCAAAGAACTCCTGTATTTCCCTAAGCTTGTGAATGTGAATATCATTGATTTCTTCGACTCCTTCGAATCTTGCATCGTCAACAAGAACTGACAGAATCTTCGGGTCTGGACCTTTTTCGTCTTCAATCATCAAAACGCCGATAATCCTTACTCTTACTACGCAGCCGACCGCTAAGGGTTCATAGCTCATGATCATGATGTCAAGGGGGTCGTTGTCATCGTACCATGTTTGAGGAACAAAACCGTACTCGATAGGAAAAACAACAGAAGAAGGAATAATCCTGTCCAAAACAAAGGCCTCCCAATTGGACCTGTACTCGTACTTGTCTCTTGAGCCGCTTACAACTTCGATGATTGCATTCAACACTTTTGGCGGCTTATCTCCCACGGGTATATCTCTTAAATAATCCAAAGTTATCTACCGTCCACTGCAAATAGTTAACACACATTTAAATGCTCCGCGAACAAAAAACTGTTCCGTTCACCAATTCATGTTGGATTTTGTCCTGTTCAGCGGCAACTTGGTCTTTTGTGTTTAAGACTCGGAAAGCAACAAAGCCTAAATAAGATTTCGGGCTTAACAGTAAGGCCGATTTCATCTCTTTTCGTGGGGTGGAAGAGACAAATCATGATAACAAAACAGCAAATTAACAGAAAACAAACTAAAGTTTACGTGAAGTGAACAGGTGGGAAAGTTGCCTAAAAGAATTAGAAAACTTATTCTGCCCTTCGCCGTTATGGGCAAAGACAGGTTTAAGCCCTTCACCAAAGACATGGAGATGGCATCCATGTTCTACTTGGCACAAAGGGGCAGAAAGAAGGGAGAAGGACGCGTCCTAAAGAAGCCAGAAGAAAACTTGGCTTACATAGCCGAAATCTGTTATCCCATATGGTTAGTTCCATGGAAGGGAAGAACCCTCATCTTTGATGGACTAGAATTCACGAATCCAGCAATCCCTTACGACCAACTGCCAGACATCAAAGCCTTCGACAACGATGTTCAAAGCTCCAGATCACATGAAGCCTACGTTGCAGCCCTATCTCAGAACGCCAACTACTTCCAAAATTTTGCTGGAAAAGAAGGAGTAACCATAAAAGGTCTCATCACAAACCCGAACTTTACACATGATTTGATGGAGTATGTCCAAGAAGCAGCGGAGATTGGAAAAGTCGCAGCAACAAAAGCGATTCTGGATCCGCTCCTAGACGAGTCTGAGGTTGCAGCCTCTATTGGTGAGCTTTCGGACTTACGAAACAAAATTGAGGATGAAATCAAAGCGTTAAGCACAAGCATGAAGCTGCTCAGCAAGGGAACAAGAGAACAGGCGAAGGCTCTTCATGTAGAAATGAAGAAGACAGCAAAAGAGTTTGACAGGAAATTCAACAGACTTAAACCCAAGGTAATGAAGAAGATAGAGAAAATTCAGGAGAAACGCGATGAAGAGGTTACCCGAGTTTCCCAAAAACATGACAGAAAACTTCGTGCCCTTCACCAGCAAAGGGTGAAGGCAGAAAAAACTCTTGAGCGCCTATCAAGCGATATTGAACGCATCGAAGCCGACATAAAAGTTGCTAGAGACAATAAAGATGAAGCCAGCGAGTTCCAGTTGACACAGAAGATTGATGAAATCAAGAAGAGGCTTCCAGCATTGGATAAGGAAATCAAGGAGATTGACGGGGAGATAGAGAATGTTGAGGATGCAAAGAAGATTGATGTGTCAAGGGTAAGGGCGAAGCCGAATGACCGCATTGAGGAAGCCATGAAATGCCTGCATGACGTTGAGGCTGCGAAGGAAGCTAGAACCAGACTGGAACAGCAGAAACTGGCGTCTCTGGAGGAGATGACAGCTTCCATAATAAAAGAGATTGATGTGATGATTAAAGCAAAAGAGGCAGCCTTAAACGAGATTGACGGTATGGGCGCTGATGAAAGAAAACGAAAAAACGCGTTGGTGTACCTTTCTCTCTATTTTGTTTGCTACGAAACAGAAGTTGGAAAAAGATACGTTGTCTATCCCCCATCCTATGTGGGCAGCATGGGAATCAAAACAAAACTGAAGGGCGTCTTCGGAGCAGGAAAAATGAAGTCTTTTCTGCAGCCCCGTTCACAATCAATCTCAACCCTCCTTGACAGGCTTGTGGATTTAACCCAAGAGAATCCGGTGTTTGAGAAGGAGATAACCGAAGCCGGAACCGAAGCCAACATCTTGCGGACAACAGAACAGAAAGTGGGAATCAAAAAAGGACTAACAGAACTGAAAGAAGAGGGCTGGATATCCGACAGCGAGTACCAATTCCTCAACGAACAAATCTAAACTACAACACGGTTTGTTAAGTCGGCTACTTCCCCATTTTTTGGCAGACATTAGAGATAGTGCGTAGAACCTGGGGGGGCGTGAATACGCTGAAAACTTTGGTGTACCGCGCCGACGCAGCCATCTTCACAGTCTGCTTTTTTCCTCCAGCTTCCAAGTAGCCCTCAATAAATTCTCTGGCTATGTCGCCCGCCACGTTCGTGAAAGAGATGGGCGGACTATAATGCCCGGAATAGTAAAGAAATTCTGCGATGTCCCATGCTTGATTTCCATCTCTGGTTGCCTGCTCAAGGTCCAGTAATACAACTCCGTCTTTGGTAACAAGGAAGTTCTCTGGTTTGCAGTCGCCCAAGCTGACGCCCAGACTGTGTGCCTCCGCTATCATTCTTCCCACCTCCTTGACCAAAGCAACATCTTCTGCGGTTTTGTTGGGTGAGAATATCCGCTTGATGGTCTCGGCCAGCTCCTTTCCTTTAATGAACTCCTCGAAGATTAGGCGTTTTTGATGACTGATGTGAAAGATTTTGGGGACAGAGAAACCTTTGCTGCGCAGAAACTTGTTTATTGCGTACTCTTTCTCTAGTCGCGACTGCCCAAGAACCGAGAAGGATGTGGTTCCGAAAGACCACAAGTTGAGAGATAACCACTTGAGGTTTGACCAGTCCAGAAACTGTTTGACAACAAATTTTTGTTCTTCCTCACCCTTGTTTATGGTAAGAACGAAGACGTCATTCAGGACTCCACCAACGCGTTCAACTTTTATCTTCGACAACTCGCCGCCCGCGATTACCCTTCTAGCAACATCTTCAATGCCAGACTTGTCTGAGAGAGAAACTGGTCCCAGAGGCGTAGGAAGAAAAATGTGTTTTTTGGGGTCTTCCAGTCTGGAAACCAGCCCGTCGGCTGTGGCTTTTTGTTTGCCTTTGTTGAAGAGTATCTGGTCCTGAATGTAGGAGGTTGCGGATTCGGATAAGACGCTGAGGAGCGGAGGGAGCGCTCGTCTCTGAATCGATTTGAGAAAGAGGGGAAGCCTCGATTTCCGTTTTTTGATGGCTTCTATGTGGTTTTGGGTGATTTTGATGTAGCCATCCGAGGGATAGATTATGTTTTCGTTCTCCAGTTCCTTGAATGCTCTCAGGTATCCGTCCATGATGGAGTCCACGTTTTTTTTTCCAGCGTCTCCTTTTAGCATGTTAAGATAACTGTAGGTCAGGGGAGGAAACACTCTGGCTCTTCTCCTCATAACATGGTACATGAAATACTCTTTTTTTATCAGAAAATCGTGCGATGACTCAGGAAACTCAAAAATCAGGTTCTCAAGAAGCTCCAGAACAGTCCTCTTTTTTATTTTCAGCTCATTAAGCTGCAGATATTCCCTGTCAATTAAGGGCTCATATGGTGCCGTGAGCTTTTCGGCGACGAACTCGCCAAACCAGCTTTTGTTCACATCCCTTTCAAAGTCTAAGCGGTTAACCGTCAAAACCGAGACTTTGGCATCAGCTACAGACTCGACATAGGTGTTTATTCGAAAAGGGAAACTGTCGAGAATCAGCAAAACGTTTACGTCAGTCTTTTTGTCAGCGTACCCGCAAACCCATGGACCATAAAGGCAAACAGCAACGATTCGGCGAGAGCCAGCAATACGGCTACATAGCTCTAACACATCATTTTTCAGGCTTTCAGTCAGCTGAACTGTCATGGGCGTCATTTCCACAATTGTAGCTGCAGAAAAACTGTTTGAAGCGCCCAACTTTAAACGTGTTTCGTTTTTGAACGGAATTTAGCCTCGCCTATCCTGGCTACTCACGAGTTGTTAAACAAAAAGTCTTGAAGGGTGATGTAGAAAAGAACTCCATCACGCGTTCTTCAGTATCCTGGCTTTGACGCTGCCCTCTGCCGCCTGTTTGATGCTTTCAGCTTCTTCCAGAGACTCTACTGTAGTGAAGTACTTGAACCAGACACCAGAACGGGGAAGTTCTATTTCTATTGTGTAACTCATGCCTTAATCCCTACCCAATCCAATGAACTGAGTATCAGTATTTTGGATAAATAGTATCCTACCACAGAATACATGTATCAAAAACCGATATATCAAACACCTTACACCCCACCAAAAAATGCCCAAAACAACCGAGACATCAATCATATTAGCCTCCTAATAGAGGTACATTGTTGAAAACAGTCTTTTTTCAGGAAAAATTCTTGAGAAGAAAATATTCTCTGCCGTTTCTGTTGAGCCTTTCACTTTCGGTTAAATAGGCTGGTTATCAGGAGTACCAGCCCTGCCGTGAAGACTATTGCCTCAAAGAATTCGTGGTGGAGAATGTCTCTTAGATCAAATAATCTTCCAGAGATTAGCAGATGATGAAAAACCATCAGCAATCCAAATAGAATAAAGACTGCACCCGCTACTGTTTGTGCATCAATTTTCTGCATGTTTCTTCAAAGTGAACTATCCTGACCCATTTATAAGGACCGCGGCTCCAAAAAACCATACAAAGCACCAAAAGCGGTTGTCACACGTCCCCTCTTTTATGCAAAGGTTTATGTTATTTCTCGCTTCAACTATTCCACGAAACAGGGGTGCACCTAATTGAGAGAACCTTTCTCCAAATTTGTTGAAGCCAAACTAGAACCCAGCATCCTATTAATCACCTGTGGACTTCCTGGAACATGGAAAACCGAAACATCCCAAGAAATCTCGAAAATCAAGGGATACCCCATTCTCAGAACCGACCTGATCAGGCTACAGGTTCTCAAAAACGAGGACATCTTCGACGCGAAAGTTGCAGGAAACATGAACAAACGGGAAATGGTCTATGACGAAATGTTCAGGCAAGCAGAAAACCTTGCAAAGAAAGGCAAGGGCGTAATATTGGATGCCACTTTTGTGACCCAGAAGCTGCGGAGACGCGCCGCTGAGATAGCTGCAAAAACTGGGGTGCACTTTGTTATTCTTCAGACCAGCTGCTCCGAAGACGCGTCCCTTGCAAGGATTTTGCGGAGAACCAAAGAGAATTACGAATCCAACGCCTTAACCAAGGAAGCCTACATCGCCAACAAGAAAAAGTTTGAGCCTGTAGACTTGGATGACCTGAAGCAACGCTATCCTAGCCTTGAGGTAATCCACTTAACCGTTGACACCGAATATGACAACCCGGAAGACTGGTACATAATCGGATATGAAATCAGATAAATGGACACAGTTTTGTTATGATAATCGATTTGCATATCCACTCAAAAACTTGCTCTGACGGAAACTTGTCTGTTGAAGAAATCATTCAGGAAGCTAAAGCCAGAAACATCGAATTAATGTCCATCACCGACCACGACTCAATCAGCTGCCAAAAACAAGCCAAAGCTTCTGCACAAAAAAACGGAATCCACTACGTCCACGGCGTTGAATTGAACATAACCTTTTCGCACCCCCACTTCAACAACGGCAAACCCGTCTCCCTCGACCTTCTAGGTTACCAGTTCGACGTAAACAACAAAGCCCTAAAGAGCAAACTTGACGAAATCGCGAAATACCGTGAAAAACGCGCCGCAGAAATCCTAGAAAAACTTAACACAGAATTCGAAAAAGAGGGACTCCCAAAATTTACAAAAAACGATTTAATCCAGATTCAGAGCTCCGCTGATGGCGTGCTAGGACGGCCTCACATAGCCGACTATCTAGTAAAAAAGAACCTTGTCCAAAACAGGCAGGAAGCCTTCGACAAGTACCTCGTAAAATGCAATGTCCCAAAATATCCCCTCTACCTTGAAGAGGCTTCAAGTCTACTGAGGAACGCTGGCGGCATAGTGGTGCTGGCACACCCCAACGACCCTCACGGAACTTCATTGGCGAAGTTAACCAAGTCGCTGCAGGAACAAACAGACATAATCGAGGATTCGATGCTAAGCTATCTTGATGGAGTAGAATGCTGGCACTCCAGAAACACCGCCGAAACAACCCGCCACTACGTAAACTTTGCGAAAAAGCATGGACTAAAGATGACGGGCGGAAGCGACTGCCACCAGAAACCAATCATCATGGGAACCATTAAAGTTCCAGATTTTGTGGCGCAACAGTTCATGTAACATTTTTTGGTTAAAGCTGTCTTGCATAGTCTGTAGCTAATTTGAAGTATGCTGTTGCCTCTTTTTTTGCTGCAGCTTTCTCTTTGCTGTCCACATTGGGGTCGTTTAGTCTAAAGCTGACCACTTTTCCTCGCACGTAAGCTCTGTAGCACTTGTAGAACCCAAGAATCTTCTCCAATTCGTTGTCCCCAGAATACTTGACGTATCTTTCAACAAAAAAGTTGGACAAATCCTTTCGGTCTTTAAAGTCCAAGTCCATCGCCAAAAACGCAACGTCAGAGGCAACATCGCAAATCCTGAATCGTTCGTTGAATTCTATCGCGTCGAAGATGTAAATCCTGTCCGCAACAAAGATGTTGCCCGAATGAATATCGCCGTGGCACTCTCTGACCCTGTTCTCAGCCACTCGTTTTGCAAAAAACGCCGCGTTTCTCTTCATGAAATCGTCCACTTTCTCATGAATCAGCCTGTAGCTTTCTGGAGATATTGTTTTGCCGACGAATTCCTTGCTTTGCTCAAAGTTTTCTCTCCAGTTTGTTTCTATCATCGGCAACGACCCGAACTCGTCTGTTTTCT
>CAZJLG010000051.1:0-7949 GCA_964546665.1 uncultured Candidatus Bathyarchaeia archaeon | reverse complement strand
TTGTTTCCAGCTTGGTTAACAGTAACTTTGAGTTTTGACTGAAGAAAGCTGGACAATCGCTCTTTTTCGCTCCGCAAATCGCCTAGGTCTACGCGGAATTCTGTTTGAAGGCTCTTTTTATGCCTGAAGAGCAAAGTCTTTCACCCATAGAAGAGTAGGCCGTTAGATATTATAAAAATATGTACGAAGCTAAAGGCTAACCCCAAACTCTAACTGGATAAACTATAAAGAATTGTAACTTGAATATTCGTTGAGTTAATTTGTTGAAAAACTGTGCACGCAAGTTGTCTTGACAAAAACAGTTAATAAAAATGATGCCCAAATGGTCACAACGAAAAGAATGCTAATGCGTAAACATAGTTTTCTCTTAATCAGTATTTTCTTTGTTTTAATTTATGCAGCCCTTTTGTCATTATCGCTAGACTGGAGGGCAGTTCTGTGGGATGAGGCACCCCATTTAAATGGCGGAATCTTGTTAAGTCGTGGGGATTTTTTTGGTTACATACAAGAAGGCGGTTCTTTTTATCCCCCGTTATTAGACATTATAATTGCTTTATATTTCAAAGTTTTAGGTTTAAGCCTATTTTCAGCTAGACTTGTTTCTGTTACATTTGGAGTGCTCTCTGTTTTGTGTGTTTTTATGTTTGCTTATCATTTTTATGGAAAAAAGAATGCTGTACTATCAAGCGTCTTGTTGGCGTCAATGCCAGGTTTTGTGTGGCTGTGCAGAATAGCCATGATTGAAACTGTGTTAATTTTCCTTTTTTCCCTTTCTCTGTTTCTTTTTTTCTTTTGGACACGTACAAATAATGTTAAGATATTATTTTTCGCTGGTCTAACTTTGATTCTAGCTGTTCTTGTAAAGTACCAAGCCGTAGTTGCTGCAATAATTATGTTACTAAGCTTTGTTTTGTTGTTTAGAAAAAAGGTTTCCGCTAGGCTTGTTAAATTCTTGGTTATTTCAATAATTGTAGGAGTAATAATTTCAATTCCTTTTCTTGTTCTCTATGGTTCTGAGGCGTTTGAAAGTTGGTCCTATGTTGTTATGGAAGGTAGCGAAGAAAGACTTGCGTACAGTAATCGATTCTTTTTGCCCGTATTTTATTTAATAGAAATGACTTACCCTTACAACGATATTCATCCTATTTCTCTCCCCATTTACATCTTGGGTTTACTTGGTTTATTTTTATGGTTCTGGAAAAGGAGACCACAGGACAAGTTTTTGTTGATGTGGTTTTTTGTAGTTTATGTCTTTTTCACGCTTATTCCAAACAAAAACTGGCGTTATGTAACTATAGTTTTCCCAGTTCTAGCTATTTCTGCCTCTGATTGCATCGTGTTCATCTGGGATAAAGCAACGAAAAAAGTGAGGAAGAAATTTGGCAAAATTATTTCTGTCTTTTTTATTGTCCTCTCGGTCTCTTTGCTCATTTACAGTGCAAATGATGCTTATTATTGGATCAAAAAAGACACTGTTCATATTCCTATTGCTGAGGCAAGCCAATACATTGAATATCGATTGACGGCTGATGAAGCGGTTATGGTTTTGTGTCCGTCAGGTTTATTCGGCAAATATGTGGTGAGGTTTTACTTTGACATAAATGATTCTGCAGACGAAAAACTGTGGCAATATCCTGAAAAGCCGGTTGATGTGTATAAAACCCTTTTCAACGAGACTGAGTTGATTGAGTACTGTGAAATTTTGCATATAAAATATCTGATGCTGTATGAATATGGTGACCTGAAGTTCTTTCAGTCAGAATTGACTTCCAACAACATACTTGAGATTATACTTAATACTGGAAGTTTCAGTGTTGCGAAGGAGTTTGGAAGTTCTCCTCATCGGATATTCATATTGCAATTTCCCTAAATGCGCATGCGTGGAACGGATAAACCGTTAGAAGGTTTAATATCGGTGTGCAGTGTGGTGGCGGTTGTAGGTGTTAAAAGAGAAAGAATAGAAGTGAAACGTTTAGACATGCAGGCGGAAGAAAAATATTTTGGGTTTGGGCTAAATTCTAACCAACCGCTTTTCTAAAAATCATGCATTAAACCTTGAGCCAAGGTTTCTTCTGAACTCAAATTATAAATTGAACTTCCAGCAAAGGGTATCTGGTGCTGTTTATGAAGAGGACAGCATATTATATGCTCGTTTTGCTGATTCTAACAGCCACTTTCGGCTTGGCAGTTCCCCAAACAAACGCAAACCCAATTGCTGAACCCACGATTGATTTAATATCCCCAAAAGGAGGCACCTACAGCACGAACCAGATTGAGCTGGTCTTTGTAGCTCCATCACCAAACGCGCGGTTTCTAAACATAACCTTCACCTCTTTCAGCTACAGCCTTGACGGTGAACCACTAATCCCCGTTTCAGGAAACACAACAATTAATGGATTATCAGCGGGTACCCACACTCTAGTGGTCTTCGGTCACACAGACGGCGCAACAGAACGCTCCCAAACCGTCCACTTCGACATTTACATCTCATCAGCAGGGATAATTGCCATACCCGCGATTCTGGCAATTGCTTTAAGCGCCGGAATAGCCATCGTTTACACTAAAAAACGCAGAAGCAAACAAGTTAAGTAAATCTGTTCCATTGCATATACACATGGTTAATTTAGCGATTATAGGCGCCGGAATCGGAGGATGCTCCGCGGCCTATTTTGCCCACAAACATCTTCCAGATTCAAAGGTGACTGTTTATGAAGGAGAAGACAGGGTCGGCGGAAGAATCCTTACTTTCAATGCAAAAGAAATGAAGAACGAGATAGGAGCAACATTCTTCAACCCCATCAACAAGATAGTCGGCGACATCGTAAAGGAAATGAACCTCAACATAACGAAACTTGAAGAACCTACGGATATTGCCGTTTATGATGGAACTGAAATCGTCTTCAAATCAAGTCAATCAAAATTCTATACGATGCTACAGCTGTTGACCAAATACAAGCTTAGTGTGCCGAGGCTACTTCTCCGTTTAGTGAACGCAAAGGGAAAAATAAAAAAATGGTACGAAGAAGAAAGACCGGTGGAGTTTTGGGAGCTTTTTGAGCAGCTTGGACTTGATAAATGGTACAAAATGCCGCTTGACCAAATCCTTGTTGAAATGGGCGTTGACAGAAATCTTATAGACGAAATAATCACTCCAATCACGCGGATAATCTACTCTCAGAATGCTGAGCTTGGAGGATTCGCTGGGCTCTCCTCATTACTAGGCGTATACGAAGAATCAATGTATAGCCTAGAAGACGGCAACGATGCCTTGCCAAGAAAGCTTCTTGAAAAATCCAACTCAAAGGTTAAATTGCGATGTAAAGTGAAAAGCATCGAAAAAACGTCTAAAGGTTCTTTTCGGGTATCATCCGAAGATAATAGTTCAGTTTTTGATGCCGTGATTATTGCCACTCCACTAGAAGTCGCAGATATAACCTTTGAAGGCATCGCAGACCAGAAAAGACAGGCACGTGAATACCAGAGAATATACATAAAAGTAATGCACGGAACTGTAGACCCAAAGTATTTCAATCTAGACGCCTCCACCAAACTACCGTCAATCATCCTCACTTCCAAAGAGGCAGACCCGATAACTCGATTTTCTATTAAAGAATCAACAAGAGACGAGTCATGGGTTACTGTGACCTCAACAGAACAGATAGGAAACGATCTGTTAGATGAACTTTTCCAAGCTGATGGCAAAACCGTTCTAGATCACACTTGGAAAGCAGCATACCCCATTTTCAAGCCCACACAGAAGATTCCCTCTACCTGTCTCGATAAAGGGCTAGTATACCTTAACGTGATCGAGTCTGCAGCCTCAAGCTTAGAATCATCAGCTTTCGCCGCCTTAAACAGCATCAGAACGGTGAAAGAACAATTAAAGTCTTAATTTAAGAGAGGTCTTAAATCTTCTCACAGAATTATGGGATATATTACAAGTCCAACTGCGATTGGGATTAGTGCTCCTACAAGAGTTTGCCTGAAAGTGTGCTTTTTCAATTTAATTCTAGACCAACTTACCAGCAGTATAACAAAAGATAAAGGAAGAACCATAACGCCAAACACAAAAACCAACGCAAAAATAGGTCCAGCCACTCCAGCCGAATGAACACTGACCTTCCAGAACTTGTTAACAACCAAAAGAATCACTGTAACAAAGGTGTAACCTAAAGCCAGTGGAAACATTATTTTGGTGTCTGTAGCGAAGAAAATTATTGACGCCAGAGAATAAGCGGCTAGTGCCATTAAGAAGAAAGGTGTTCTGGTTTCTCTTTGTGAAACGTATAAGTCAACAACCTTTTTTCTGTAGAAATATAGTACTGGTAGAAAGGGAAGGAAAGCGAACAGCGAGAAACAGAGCAGAATGCTCAGAGAAGGATGAAGTGAGCCTAGGCCAATAGGTGACCAAAGAGAAAGCGCAACCGTTGCCACTATAGCAATGGTTGGGGGTGAAACAAATTTTGAGACAAAATCTGCAAAACCATGCTCAGTTTCTGCTTGGGAACTAATTTCAGTGCTATAGTTCATTTATACCCTAAAAATATTGCGGCGTTAATAAGGATATGCATTTTGAAATCAGAATTTTGTATCAATGTCAAATTATTTTCTAATTTAAATCTCATTTTGTGACGAGTTTTGTTTCGCACGCCCACTTTTTATGAAATAAATCAAAGCAACAATAACTGAGAACAATATAATGGCAATTACAAGCAGTACTGTCTCCAACGTCGTTAATGCAGATATACCCTCAAAAATATTTGAAGCAGGCGGGGAAATCACTATTTCTTTAGAAGAATCTAAGGTAACATCTGTTTCAGTATAACCGTTATCGAAGTTAGTCACAATCTTGTATTCTCCAGTGTATGTGCCTCCAAATTTTTGGATAATCCATTGGGGCAAAACAAATTTCACTTTACCCTCCGAATCCGTCTTTGCTTGTTCAGCTAAAGTGTTATCATGGCTATAGTAAACGGAAACAAGAACATCTTCGATTAGAGCACCGTTTTCGGCTTCAACATCCACGGTAAGGGAGTAAGCAATGAAGACTTTTGCCCCAAAACCTTGAACATCAAAATTGCCTTTCCCTAAATCGCAATCAATTAGCCATACAGTTGAAAACCCATTGAACTTCAGTTCTTCCCTATCACTTTTGACCCCTAAACTGCAATTAGTCATCCAAATAGACGAATTTTCATCAGTGGACCAGTAGATGCCCTCCCAGGTTTGCCAGCCATAACCAATACCAGAATCAACGGCTCTAAACTCGGAGTTCCCAACTGCATCTAAATTGCTGATGTTCGAATTAGAAACTGTAACGTTTGCTCTGTCGCCAATTCCCAAAAGGTAAATTGAACTATTCTCTATTGCAGCCTTGCTAAATCCATTTACTCCCAATCCCCTACTTAATCCAGAATTCTTAAGTTGCACCTCAGAACTGTCTCCAGCAGCAACTCCAACAGAAATAGTTGAATCATAAACCTCAAGATAGGAATTATCAGCAACTGAAATTGGAACTGCACTACGAGCAAAAGGTCCGCCATATTCTAAAGTTGAATTATTTTTTAGAATTATTTTTGAATGCCCACTGAGAACTATGCAGTATTGTTGCGGAGAATCTTCAACAATCTGAAGAGTTCCATTATCAAGAATTAACTCGGCATTATCTTTCAGGGTTAAATTACTGCTCCACGTAAAAACGTCATCAGTAATTTGAAGGATTTCATTTCCTTCAATTACATAATCAGTTTCACTAGCATTCAAAAAGGGAATCGAAGAAACAATCAAAATTGTAAGTAAACTTGAGGTCAGGATTAGTTTTGCTTTCTTCATTTCAATTACAATTAGTGTTGATTTTTTATTAACATAAGACGGTTTTTGTCAAGAAACCTTGACCAACCTGAAACAACTGTTAGTCAAGAAAAATTGACCAACAATGTGCGAATTTTTGCTGTTTTAGTCTTGTCTGATGGGATGGAAGACGGTTTTGTGGGGGTCGGTTATACTTTTTTGGCTGGTTTGTTTTTTATGTATTTTTCTTTGAAGAGCAGAGTAAGGGCGGGGATTCCTCCTACTAAAGTAAAGATTACCGTGAAGATTTGCTGTTCCACGGGGATGATTGTGACAATGGTGCTTGCCGTCAGATAAAGCAGTATTAGAATGATTATGGAGTATGCAATGACGTTGGTGAGTTTTGTGTTGCCTTGTTTCTCTTCCACAACATTCCCCCAAAAACGGTTATATGATATCTTACTAAAAAAGATTATTGCTCAGAAACACACATTTTAGGACAAAATTTTAACCCAGAACCTCTGTTTCTAAGTAAGGGATACATGTGCTTATTCTCGTGTTAGCTGAAGCTGCCCTTGAAACTGTTCCTGAGGAGTTATGGAGTCACCCCGCTGTAAAGCGCCACTCCAAAAGACAACGGAAACCTCCACAACAGCTCATCCTTGACAGGTCACTGCATCACCAAGCCATGAAGAGGCTAGACGATAACCTGAAGAGGGGACGCCCAGACATCACACATTTTGCGCTGCTTGAAGCCCTAGGCTCCCCCCTCAACAAGGAAGGACTGCTTCAGGTCTACGTTCACACTCGAGAAGACTACGTCATCTCAGTCAATCCCAGCACCAGGCTTCCCAGAAACTACAACCGCTTCATCGGACTCATGGAACAGCTATTCCATCAGGGAAAGATTCCGTCCGAAGGAGAAACTCTGCTTAGGCTGGAACACAAAACCTTAAAGCAGCTCCTCACAGAAACAGAAGCCGACTGCACCCTCGCCCTCAGCAGAGAAGGCAACCCAAAAACCCTCCAAACAGCAGTCTCCAGCCTAAAAACAAAGCAAAAACCAGCAATAATCGTCGGCGGCTTCCCCCACGGTCACCTCACAGAAACCACAACTCAGCTGGCAGACGAGCTCGTATGCATCGACAAGGAGATGCTGGAGGCCTGGACAGTCACGTCACGGGCAATCTACGAATACGAAAAAACGCTTTCAATACCCAAAAAACGAATCAACAAAAACTGAGCTCCAGCCATTCATATTTGAAGACTAATAGAGGTTCATTGTTGAAAACAGTATTTTTTCAGAAAATCAGACGCACAACAAAGACAGCTCACCAGCATGAACCGCAAGCAGCCTGACTCTGCAAAAGATATAAAGGAATCATGTAACCGTTTAGATTTGAAGATGGGCCCGTGGTCCAGTTGGTTAACTCTCTGTGAGGCCAAAAGACGCTTCCCTCACGCGGAAGAGACCGCCGGTTCAAATCCGGCCGGGCCCACCACCGTTCCGTTATGTTTTCAGAGGTTTTCGCGAATTTTTTGTGCAGTCTCATCCAATTCCGCTCTCTCAGAGGCTAAACGTCCATGATGTCCCATGGGGACTCCGGATTTTGAGCTGGCGGGTATAACATGAAAATGAAGGTGAAACACGACCTGACCTGCAGCCTTGCCATTAAGCTGGATGACCCTTATTCCGTCTGCGTCAACAGTTTTCTTTACGGCAACACATATGCGCTTGACAATGGCTATCAATTTAGTTAATGTTTCTTCGGGAACGTCATAGATGTTTTCCCAGTGCTGCCGAGGAACAACTAATGTGTGACCAACGTCGATAGGATTCAAGTCCATAAACGCCAAAACGTGCTCGTCCTCATAGACGATGCTTGCCGCTGCTTTCCCAGAGACGATACGGCAGAAGGGACAGTTTTCATCCATTTCCTTTTTTCACTTCCCTGATAGTTCAGCCTTGTTCGTGGAGGGGTTAATATTTTGCGGTCAGGCTGGACAGGGCTTTTCAAAAAGCTTAAAAAACAAGTTGTGGTCAATGTTCTGAGTGGCGCCGAGGTAGCTCAGTTTGGGAGAGCACTCGACTCAACAGCAACCGTTGTTGAGGGTGAAGCTGAAGACCGAGTTGTCGCTGGTTCAAGTCCGGCCCTCGG
>CAZJLG010000050.1:0-8056 GCA_964546665.1 uncultured Candidatus Bathyarchaeia archaeon | reverse complement strand
TTTCAGTTCTGCTCGCCGGAGTAGTCACCTACTTCGCCATCAACGTCACCAGCACACGAGTCCAAGAAGAGAGCCTACACATAACTAAGCATCACGTGTGGCACGATGGAAGCGGTAGGGCTCTAGGCAGCTTGATGATAATCAACACGGGCGGTAGGGACATAGTTATCGACAAGATAAGTGTCCGAGGACAGGAATGTGACTGGAACTCTACAACAACAGACAAGTTCGTTACATACTGTAGAACAACCGACACCATATCAGCAGACTTAGATTACGTTAGCTCCTTCGCTAGAGATGGCACAGACACAGAGGTTTCAATAGGTGGAAGCAGCTACAACTTCACAGTTGCTACAGACGACCTGATCCTGAGATCTGGTTACACAATGCTAATCTACATCGAAAACCCAGACAGCATCTCAATCAACGACATCGGTCTAACAGTAAGCATAGAGATATTCACTGCTCAAGCAATGTATTACAGAGAATCCAACGTGCAAGCAGTAACTTAAAACCTTCCCCTTCCTTTTTTTGGGGAATTCTCTTTTTGTAAGCTAATCCCCTGTTAGTCTACTATGTGTATTTTTTCTATACGCACAAAACATCATATCATTTTTTTGCGTAGCGAGTGTTTGGAGATAAAAAATGAGGGACTTTCGAAGAAACCGTTTGGCTTTGAGCACAGTAGTTACAACGCTGATCATACTGGTAGTTTCAGTTCTGCTCGCCGGAGTAGTCAGCTACTTCGCCATCAACGTCACCAGTACACGAGTCCAAGAAGAATCTGTTCACGTGACAAAACAACACGTTTGGCACGATGGCAGCTCTAGTTCACAGGCAGCTTTCATGCTGATTAACACTGGTGGTAGAGACCTAGTCATCGACAAGATAAGTGTCCGAGGACAGGAATCCGCTTGGAGCACTGTGTTCTATGAAGTGACCACAGATTCAATCTCAGATGACTTGACATACAACGCAACCCTATCTGATGGCGGAAACATCACAATCGGCACCACAGACTATACTTTCGACGTTGCTAGCGACGACATCACTGTAAGATCAGGCTACACAATCATCGTATACGTTGACAGCCCAGACAGCATCTCAGTGAACGACATCGGCTTAACAGTCGGTATGACCGTTCACACATCGCAGGCAATGTATTACAAAGAGACTAACGTTCAAGCCACAGGATAAATTGTCCTATTTGGATGGCAACATCCAATCTCTCTCTTTTTTTGCCCTTTTATGATCTGGATTAGGAATGTGTAGTTATGTTCTACGTACAAACCATCTTATCCCTTCAGACAAAGAAATGGGTCTTTCACACAACAGGTTCATCCAAAGGAGGAACAACCAGACTAATGAGAATCATTGAGGCAGAATCATCAAGTTTAGGGCGGTGGGAATCAAAAAGATGATTCCAGCATCTCTTAAACGAAGAGCCAAAAACTTCCGCGTATCCAAGAAAGCTCTAAGCATTCCACTGACCTTTCTGATACTATTCGCTTCCCTCTCCGCAGTAATATCGATTACATACTACTTCGCAGTTTCCAAAGTCAACGTTAACAGCCAAATCCTCAAAGTTTCGTCTGCAAAACAGAGCATGGACACCCTGGAAAAGAGCCTCCAATATGTTGTTTGGCAACCCGGTTCCTCCAAGACTCTCGAGTTTGGCGACTGCGGCGGAACCCTGAAAACTGAGCCTTCCGCGAACCTGTTAACCATAAACGTTACAGACGGCACCTTCTACGAGGTCATCTTCAATTCATCTGTTGGAGGCATAATCTATGAACTGCCGTACTCTGAAACATGTGACACTGGGCTCTATTTGAAGGGTAGCAGCCAAGTTGTCGAGAACAAAAGCGGAGCCGTAATGACGCAGCTCTACATAGAAAGTGGTGAAGAGCACCCCGAAATTGTGCTCCGTTATCGCCCTATGGTTTCATCGTCTACAGGCGGAACTGAAAACGGCAAACCCGTCAACAATGTGCGCATATATGTTGTGAATCTTAATTGCTCCCAGACTCTCGAGACTGTGGGGAATATTCCTGTAAAAGTTTCCTGCGTGAACGCTACAACCAGTGTTAACAGCTACAACTTAACCTATTCGCCTGAAACTCTGACTGCCCAAGTGACTTTAAGTGGACAGCAGGCTCAGGTTTCTGTTCCCATCTCAGGCAACGAAGATGGCACAATAATCAACGTGGAACTGGTTGTGTGCAACGCAAAGGTTGAAAGGTGGGTGAGATAAAACAGTGCCTTCGATAATCCCCAGCTACGTTTACACCTTTTTCGCCCTAACCCTAATTGGTTCACTGCTGATTGGCGCATTCAGCGCCTTCGCCGTCTCCGTGAGACAGGATGTAGAAATAGAACAGCTAAAAAATCTGTTAGAGTACATGGCTGCGGAAAGCTGCGAGCTTATCTCAACAACCACAACCAACAACTCAACAGTAACTATTAGAGTGTCCCTGCCTCTTCGTGTCGGCGAAAAGCAATACTGGATACAACTCAGAAACGACTCTTCCAGTGCTTGGATTGAAGGCGGCTTAGGAGCCACTCCAGTTCAAACAGCCCTCACCGTATTTTTGCCTGGACCCGTCGCAGCCTCAGGATTGTACATCAGCGGCTACGGTTTTGCGGAACTGGAGTGCCAAGTTCAGGGGACTTTAACGTTTTTGAATCTTACAGAGGTATCATGAAAATGAAAGGTGACAAAAAAAAGAGTAAAAAAGTAGCTAAAGATGTTGGAATGACGTCAGCAGAAGATTTGATTGGTGAGCTAGGGCTTTTCCGCAGAGGAATACCTGAAGGCTGCCGAGAGCTGGAGTCATACTCGTTGAATCCTCCCTTTGCGTACGCCTGTATAGCTCAGAACTTGGAGACTGCAGAGTACATCTACATTGTTGACGAGTTAACTTTGGCAAAAGAGGAACGGGAAGCCTATAAGCGGTTGAAAAATGTCTTGGGGTACGAGTTAAAGGCTCCTGAACCTGACGAAACTTTGGTGGAATCCTTCAACAAGCAGGTTCCTGAAATACTGAAGAAGCACCAGAAAGTCCTTGGAGCAATCAGCGACATAGGTCTTCGTAAGATCCGATACTATCTTGAGAGGGACATGGTAGGATACGGGAAGATAGACGCTTTCATGTATGACGGTTATGTTGAAGACATAAGCTGCACAGGTGTTAACAAGCCGATTTACCTGTGGCACAGAAAATATGAGAACATCAAAACCAACGTTATCTATCCTGAAGCGGACGAGCTGGACGACTTTGTAATGAAGGTAGTCCACCGGGCAGGTAAACACGTCAGCATAGCCTACCCAATCGTTGACTTAACTCTTCCGAAGAAGCATAGGCTGGCAATCTCCTTTGGCAGGGAGACAACTCCAGCTGGAACAAGCTTCACTATAAGGAAGTTCAGGGAAGACCCCCTCACAATAATTGACTTGATAGAAAACGAGACCATCGACGAAACAATAGCGGCTTACCTCTGGCTCTTAATGGATTACAAAATGTCAGTTATGATTGCCGGAGCCACAGGAGCCGGAAAAACAACAGCACTGAACGCCATCGCATGTTTAACAAACCCAGAATACAAGATGATATCCGTTGAGGAAGTTGCAGAAGTCAACTTAACCCACGAAAACTGGACCTCAACCATTGCGCGACCAGGATTCGGAACTGAGAGACAAGGAGAAATCACGCTTTATGACCTAATCAAATCAGCTGTCAGGCATCGTCCAGACATGATTCTTGTAGGCGAAATCAGAGGTGAAGAAGCGTATGTGCTGTTTCAGGCTCTGGCAACGGGACACGGCGGTCTCTGTACAATACACGCCGATAGTGTGGAAACGACACTTAAACGTCTAACCCAGCCGCCAATGAACATTCCCTCATCAATATTGCCGCTGATGAACTGCATGATAATCGCCAAGCGCATAAAAGCTTCTGCTCTTGTAGACTCTGGCAACAAGCTCGCAACCCGAAAGTTTGCGCGAATCGCTGAAATAAAGGATACAGACTCGATTCACAACGTCTTTAGATGGAATCCGTCACTGGACAGTTTCCAGAATGAGCTTGAAGGAAGCTACCTTCTGTCACGGATTGCCAGAGACGCGGATGTTCCCATTGAAGTGCTTTTTGAGGAACTGGAAAGACGAAAGAATATCCTGTCAAGAATGGTTGAACGTGGCATACGTGACTTCCGAAGCGTGAGCATTGTCTTGAGCCGCTACAGCAAGAACTCAAATGTGGTTGCGGAAGAATTCATCGAAGAAAATAGTGGATGGATAAGCTAAAAATGCAGACGTCAGAGGGTTTCGTTGGCAAGCTCCTTGGCAAGATAGTTAAGTCTACCAGCGAAGAAAAAGACGAAATAGAAAGCGAACTGCCCTTCGTAGTTATGCTCTTTGCTTTGATGGCTACTAGCGGTATATCGCTTTATGAGAGCTGGAAAAGGCTGCGCAAGGCAACTCTTCTGCCGCGATTTAAGAAGGAAGCAGAGGAAGTTGTTCGGCACGTCGAGGTCTTGGGAAAGGATCCTTTGACGGCAATGTATGAGCTTTCTGAAAAAACGGGGTCAAGGATGTACAGAGATTTTCTTGGAGGCTTCATTTCCTCTATCAAAAGCGGAGGCAAAGTAAGCGACTACATGCGGAGCAAACTTAGGGCAATCTTCGAGTTGAGAAGCAAAGCCATGATACGTTCCACCGAAAAAATTGCTACGCTGGTTGAAGGTTACTCGGTTATGCTGATAGTTATTCTCTGTGTTTACATACTGTACGTTCTGCTTTCTTCAACGGCTTCGTTGGAACTTATGGCTGGTATATCTATTCCAACTTCGCCAATCATAGCTTACCTTGCGATATTCGTTCTGATGCCCTTCATCTCCTTCGTATTCATGCTTATCGCCCACAATGCCCAAAAGAGCACACTTCTTGACCTGAAGCCAATATACAAAAAAACCATGATTTTCTTGATTGCAGCCATCGGAATATTCGCTGCTTCCCTTTTTGTTCCAGCATTAGGTGACGCTGTCGGCTTGCCTCTTATGCTTACTATATGTCTCACAATAGGCGTTGTGCCAGGCGCCATTCAATACTACAAAATCTCTAGGGTAAACTACAATGCCGAAAAATCGCTGCCAAGTTTCCTACGAGACATAACAGAATCCCAAAAAACTGGAATTTCGCCAGAAAAAAGCATAATTCACGCGACAAAACGTAGAGATTATGGGCGCTTCTCCCAGTTCTTAATTCTGATTCGCAGCCAAATCGAGTGGGGAGTATCCCTGAAGGACATATTTGAAAACTTTAAGCAGAAAATCAACAGCTGGCCCGTTCTTGTGAACTTCATGATGATGGTTGAGACCATTGAGGTGGGCGGCGGTGCAGTGGGTGCCTTGGAGCTGTTATCCGAGTATAGCGAGAAGGAGTTTGAGATTCAGGTTAACAAGCGAGCTCTGCTCAAACCATACGTTATATTGGCTTTCGTGTGGAGCGTACTCATAGCCCTGACAACCACCATAGTAACCATGACCATGTATATCCTAACCCAGTTTGCAACTCCAAGCCTGTACGAGATTATGTCCGCAGAAATCGCAGGACAGATTGGAACCTTCTCTTTGGGAATAATCTTTCAATGCTGGATTTCAGGATTTTTCATGGGGAAAATTAGTGAAGGAAACTTTGCATCTGGACTAAAATATGCTGCTCTGTTAGCCATAACTGCTTATGTGTCTCTTGTCCTTTCCCAGAACTTCATGGTTGGAATCTTCGATGTGCCTGCTCCCTCCGTCTAAATCTTTGAGGTGTTTCTAGGATGCCAGCGATTTCAATTGACACCTTCTTTGCTTGCACTCTCATCGTCGGCGTGGTGGTTGTGTCCATGGTTGCAACCACAATGATAGTTACGCCATATCTGAGCAGTCTACATAACTTAAACGAGGGGGAGTATCTGCAGAAAATAGTTGACCACCTAATTGTGAACTCTGGGAGTCCAACTGACTGGGGTCAAAACCAAACTGCAACTCTGGAAGCCTTCGGTTTAGCTGAAGAGGGCTCATTCAGTTACGCTCTTGACCGGGACAAGGTCTCTAGGCTTAACAGCCAAAACAGCTACGCCCTAAACTATCTGCAGATTCTGCAGGCCCTAAGACTAGAAAAAGTGGCGTTCAGAATCGCGTTTTCGCAGATACTGGACGTTTCTGTCACATTGAACTCGAATGAGACAGTAGGCGACTCAACAACATACTCCTTTAACGTTTCTGTTAGCCGAGACGGATCGCCCGTAGCTGCCAGCCTACACTGCTACGTGGTTGCGAATAATTTTCTTAACGACACAGTCTCCAGCACTTCAAGCATCGGCGAAGGAGTTGTTGATGTGGAGATTCCCAACACCTCCAACGGAACAGCTTTGCTCCTCGTTTTTGCGCGGGCACCTTACGATGATAGAGTAACTGCTCAAGGAGCATACGCTTTCGGTCACCTGTCTGTGGAGCCTTCTCCAAACAGCACCTTTCTCAATCTCAGCCCCATCAACGGCACTCTGCAAGTAGACCCAACAGCTTCCGAAGTATCGTTGGAAACTGCATACCAGTTTTCGTACGGCTACGAAGATACCTTAACTTCAACCCCAAACGAGACGTATGCGCTTCCAGAATTTTTGGATTCAAGCCCAAAAGTTTTAGCTGTAACCGGATGGAACGGTTCAAGCTTCTTCATCGAATGGACTGCATATCCTCAAGTTCCTCTGGAACTGGGTGCGGACTTCGAAAATACGGAGTGCTTCTCCTTCAATTACATGGTGACCATTGACCGTGTGTTCTATCGGCTGAATGTGCAGTGTGGAGGTCCCAGCAATTGAATTTCATAACCAACAAGAAAGGGCAGATACGCACCATAGAAGCCCTCTTTGCGTCACTTCTGATACTTTCAACTCTGGCTCTGATTCCATCCCACGATGGAGCTGAACAAACAAACTACAACACCCTCTCTTCAGATGGAACACAAGCCCTAATCGCATTAGACAGCAACGGAAAACTCTCCGCTCTGATAGAAGACAGCGACTGGAATACCCTGAAAAACTGTTTTCAATCCCTGCTGCCTGTGAGCCTATGGTTCAACGTTACAGTCTTCGACGAGAACATGAGCATCCTAAACGATGTTCCTGTTTCTAACGGCGGCTCAGTAAATGAGGAAATAGTCGCCGCCAACTATGTTTGCGCAGCATCAAACGGAAACTATGCTGTGTACATAGTGCGGTTGCAGTTGGCGGAGGCAAGTTGAAGATTGACTAGAAGTCTACGTAGCCGCAAAAATTCGGGGCAAACTCTCATCATCACAGCCTTGGTGATATCTTTGCTGATTCTTTCTTTGGCTTATGGCGTTTTTGAAGCTGGAAGACGAAGTGAAATGCAGTCTGCAACCACGCTAAATATGCCTGTCCTTGCCACTAAGCTGGGCTTAAGAAACACGGTGACAAGCGCTCTAGTCAACGTTTCTAACGGAGGAGAAAACGGTATATTGGCTGCCAACCTCGACGAGTATGCTACGGTTGTAGGAAACCAGTCATACTTCGGAAAATGCACTGTCCTGTTTACGGCGTCGAATGCTTCGCCTTACCAGTCAGGCATGTGGATTTCATGGGGCTTCGACGGAACAGGAGTTTCAGGTGCATACGCAAACTTTAGCCTAGTTTTCACTGAAACAGACTCTGAGCTTCAATTGGAACACGCCGTCAACATAACAACTTCCCTCGACGTAGATGGAACTTGCACAAGTTTGGGGGGGACACTTAAGCAGGCAAACGTAACTTGCAGAGTCTTCAACGAGGACGAAGCCGCCTTAGCCAAAAACGTCACACTCTACTATGACTTTGACGGCAACTTAGGAACCTCAGACTGGACAGCCGCAGACTCGCCGATGGTCACGGACTACGGAAACGGCACCTGCACTCTATCATTTGTTGCAGAAACTCAAACCAGCAGTGACCCCCTGATAGTTTCAGCACAAGCCTATGACCTACGAGAAATATTTGTCATAGCGAAC
>CAZJLG010000049.1:0-8253 GCA_964546665.1 uncultured Candidatus Bathyarchaeia archaeon | reverse complement strand
CTTCAAAGATTCCTGGAACAGCTTCTTGACAGCGCCGATTCTAGCCTTCTGCGAGATAATATCCTTTGACGTAAAGTCCAGAGCCTCTTCAGGGCACCATTCCACACAGCTGGGTTCACCATCACAGAGGTCACAGCTGAAAACCTTCTTTGTTTCAGGATGCAACTGAATAGCACCATAGTCACAGGCTTCAACACACCAGCCACAACCGTTACACCGGTCCTCATCAACTAGGATTATGCCCGTCTCCTCTGACTGCGTCAACGCATCACGGGGACACGCGGCAACGCATGGAGGGTCTTCACAGAGCCTGCAGGAAACTGCTAAGTTCACGAAGGAATTCAGGCGGACAGCCCGGATTCTAGATTTGGTTGGGTTAAAGGTGTTTTCATGCTTCATTGAGCATGCATATTCGCAGACGCAGCAGCCGATGCATTTAGCGGGGTCTCCGGAGACAAACTTTTTTTCATGAATAGTTGGCATCTATCTTCCTCCATCATTAATTCTTCTTTTTCATAGACTTTATCTTCTTATCCACAATCGGGATCAAGTCTTCCAATCCCACTTCTTTGAGTTTCTTTGGCGTAGGAATACCATCATCTGTCCAGCCGCGCACCTTATAGTAGTCAGATAAGCCAACATCGAACTCGTTCCGTTTTACATAAGCGCCCTTCCCTACACAATCCTCAGGCACTGGAAAATTGAAGATCTTCCACGGCAACGTATCCTCGTTTCGTGTTCCTCCACCCTCACGGATGTTTATGACCCGGGCAAGATCGTTTATCCTTTCGCCAGCCAGTATAAGCTCCTCCGCAGTCATCGGTATTCCAGTGGCTAACTCATAGTATTTTGCCATGTCCTTGAGTCCATCATACATGACTCCCCTAGAGAACTTGCACAAAATCAGAGAGTCAACAACGTTGTAGAGGTCTTCTCCGTCCATAATCAGTTTTCCTCTTCCAGCCTCAATCTTGAAACGGTCAACCTTGCCCTTCACGTCAGGCGAATAAGCTCCAGACCTGAGGTGACAGGCGCCACGGAACGAAACTGAGAAGCCCAAAGCAGCAGTCTGCAAAGTTCGGAGGTCGTAGCCAGGCAACTCCATTCCTTTGATGTGGTTAGCGTACTTGTAGGCGTCTCCGCCAATTATTTCGGCTGCTCGTTTGGTTCCTTCAGCAAAGGTGTCGCCGAACCAGCCAGTTCGGGTGCCAATGCGTTTAATCGCCTCCACAAGCGCTTCATAATTGCCGAAATTCAGTTTCAAGCCGTCAGTGTCCTTGTCGGTGATGAGTCCGTGCTCGTAGCAGTCCATAGCCATAGCAACTACTACGCCGATAGAGATTCCGTCCAGGCCATAGTAGTCAGCAAGTCGGATAGCTTCAATAATCGCATCTAAGCGGTCAACGCCACAGAGGGGACCACAAGACCATAGACACTCAAACTCGACACGGGATGTGCTGCCCTTGTATTCTCCTTCAGGAACCACAGCAATGTGGTCACAGCGCATTCCACAGGTTGCACAGCCGATAATTTTCTTAACGTAATGCTCGCTCAGGTATTCTCCGCTGACCTTCTCTGCGCCCTCAAAGGTTGCGTTAGTGAAGTTTCGGGTAGCCAAAGCCGCCAAAGCATTCAAAACAAGAACGTTCTCAGGAGTACCCAGAGTCCGGTATTTTCGTGTAGCAGGTCCCTTCATTCGTTCATGAACCATTCTCACAAATTCCCTGAATTCATCCATGTTAGCAACGTTTACATCGTTTGTTCCGCGAACAGCCAACGCCTTCAGGTTCTTAGACCCCATGACGGCGCCCATGCCGCCTCTTCCGATTGCACGGTACTCGTCGTTGATTATGCAGCCAATTCGACTTAGCTTCTCTCCAGCCTCACCAATGGCTGACACGCGAATGTAAAAATCGCCAAGTTCCTCACGGATTGTCTCATCCGTCTCTGCAGGCGACTTCCCTCTAAGATGCTCAGCATCAAGAAGCTGAACAGAATCATCATCAATCCACGCATAAACCAGTTTATCAGATTTGCCAGTGAATATGATGACATCGTAGCCTGCCCGTTTTACTTCTGACCCAAAGAAACCGTGGGCTTTTGATTCACCAATTGTATTGGTTAGCGGCGATTTGGAAACCACCGCGTAGCTGTTTCCCGCTGAGGGCGCCATTGTTCCAGTTAAGGGTCCTGTCATGAAAATTAGTGGGTTCTCGGGACTGAAGGGGTCAACGCCTGCCTTGGAGTGGTCTAGCCACAGTTTCATTCCAAGGCCTATGCCTCCGATGTATTCTTTAGCCAGTTTCATATCCAAGGGTTTGACTTCTGTTTTTCCTGTTGTCAAATCTACGTAAAGAATTCGTTTAGCGTAACTCAATCTTTATCCTCCCTTTTCACTGTTGGAGAGGAGTATGGATATGTTTTGACGAATATTAATCTTTATCTTTTGACTTAAACACAAACATTATTGTGTCTTTTTTTGTGGCAACTTATTTTTCATCCACGATATTATTTGCAATGCATAACGCAATTTGGTTGACCATATTCAATCACTCATCCATCAACAGCAAACAGAAGCAACATAGCCAGATAAGCAACATTCCTCTTCAGGTTAATATGGTACATATGTAGAGTCTATAGTTGCGTTAGGTCAACTGAAAACGCTGGTGAAAAAGACTTGAAGGTTAGAGTTCAATACCTTGGCTTCATCAAGAATATGCTGAACAAAAAAGAGGAATATTTAGAAATTGAAGAAGGCGCATCCCTTGCTGATTTACTTAACAAGCTTGCGGGAATCTACGGCGCATCTTTCAGAAAAGAAGTGTATGCACCCGGCGTAAAAAAAATTAAAACAGGCTTTTCTGTTACAATAAACGGCATATTCATTGGTCAGCTTGGAGGCTTGGATGCAAAACTGTCTGACGGCGACCAAGTTCTCTTGATGTCCCTAGTGACGGGCGGCTGACAGCTCTAGATTTCTAGTCTTGTCTCCAGTTTCGTCAGGTTACTGTATCCAGACTTTGTAACTTCTATAATATCCTCTAATCTTACTCCGCCTACCTGCGGGTCATAGACTCCAGGCTCAACCGTCACAACATTATGCGCTTCTAGGGGAAACAGGGAGAGTTCACTCATTCTGGGGCTTTCATGTATCTGCAAACCCACGCCATGCCCAAGACTGTGCGTCATTCCCGCTGTCACCTTTTTTCCGCCTCGCGTGGTTTCGTAGCCCGCCTTCTCCAGCACATCACAGCACACATCATAGACGTGGCTTCCAAGGGCTCCTGCTTGGATAGCGTCGAGGGAAGCGTTTTTTGCTTCAAAAACTGCATCAAACATCTTCTTGACTTTGTCTGAAGCTTTTCCCTTCACGACGGTTCGGGTCATGTCTGTGCAGTAGCGTTTCTGTATGCTTCGGGGGTAGATGTCCAGGATTATTGGCTTGTGTGCCTTGAGTTTGTCTTCTGGTTCGCCCATATAGTGGGGGTCTGACGATTTTGTGCCGCAGGCGACGATGATGTCTTCTTCAGGTAGGCAACCGTTTTCTAGGAGGTTGCATCCAAAAAACGCTTTCAGCTTACCAACCGTTAGAGGCTCTCCCCTGACATGCAAGGTTCCGTTGCTGCCCACCTCTGAGTTGGCTATCAGCTCTATTGCCTCTAATGTGACTTTTTCGTTGACTGCCTGAACAGCCTTGATGCCTTTCACTTCTTGGCTGTCTTTGGTTTCTCTGGCTTTCTCGACCACACCAAACATTGGAGATACGGTTAATCCTTCGTTTCTCAGCACATCAGCTGCAATCACCGGAAAGTTGGGAGGCACACAAATCCTTGTTCCTTGGTAAAGTTCCTTTTTTGCAACTTCGGCGATGAACTTCATGGCGCCCAGCTGCGGGTCTTTAGCGGTCTTCAGTGTCTTGAGGTAGTTGTAGTCATTGTAGGAGTTCACGGCTTTGACTATGGATTGTTTTTGGGCTCTTGGATACTCCATCTGGCTAACTACTATCATGGGTTCTTGGTCGGCTCTTTTGAGGAAAATGAAAGGGTCTGGAGCCAGAAACCTTGTGAGATAATACATGTTTGCGTCTCTGTAGCTGTCAGAATACAAGAGCAATGCTTCAATGTCTTTCTTGGCTAAGATGCCATCAAGGTCTTGCCTCAAAGTACAGTCCTTCCCTTACAGGACCTTGGAGCGACTTATGCTAATTTGTTTTTTCTCTGTTTCCAGCCGCTCAGAAGCCAAGGCACAGCCATTATGACGCCAATCGGAGCCGCAAAATATGCGATGGTCCGAACTTTGTCTCCCGGAGCTAAGCTGCTTTTCAACGCCATATCGAATTCTAACGTTGCAGTCTCTGAAGCGTTATTATAAACAGCAACAGTGGCGTTCATGATTTTGGATGGAGTATAGTTCAGTTTATACCCGCTGTTTTCAACTTCATGTTCCAATGGGATTTGTTCAGGATGTTCTTTTAAGAGTTCTTGCAGGTCTGTTAAATTGAACTCATAGCCAAAAGTACCATTCATAAATTGAGCTCTAGCGTTTATCTCAAGCAAGTAGATCGTGAGAGTGCCCTTAACTGTAATATTAACTTGGACTTCTTGTTGTGGCGTAATAGTTCCTGGAGAAAACATGACACTAAACTGTCCTGCTCTAATGGGCATGCTTCCTTTAGAGCTTGATGATTGAGTTTGAGGAATAAACGAAACGATGAGCAGAGCTAAGCTTATTGCTATGAGAGTTGTGCCTCCTCGCCCAAGAATAGTTGTCCATCGCTTCATAGGTTAAGCCTCCTGCTGAAGTAGATGTATCCTAAAATGAATAACGCCGCCACAATCGCGTAGCTACCTCCTATGTAGAGCATTGTTTCTGATAGAGTCGGGTTCCAAAGGGATGAAGAAGCTCCAACTAACGCTCTATAGTGGTATTGTAAAGCGTAATTTGGGGAGAACATAGATATGATTTGGACCCCTAATGCTGATTCAGTAGCTTGTGCAACAAGAAGCGCTATTTGCGAAGCTATGCTCATGCCAAGATATAGCATTATACCAACAACAAGTCCTATTCCGCCTCTTCCAAGTTGTAGCGTCAAGAGAAGAATGATGCCTGAAATGATGAGGGGAAAGCTCAGGTTTGCAGCGTATGTCAACATTATTGTGCTCAGTTGGGTTGACACAATGTCTGGAGCTAGAATGTAAAAGGCTGAAATCTGGATGCCGAGAAAGAGAAGCAGAGAAACGCCGATGCCTGAAAGAAGCTTGGCAGTCAGTATTGCCCATCTCTTGAGGGGATACGAAAAGTATGTCTGGATTATTCCTTTTTCAAGTTCACTTCCCAAACCGTAGGCGATATTCTTGAAGACAAGTATAAGGAAGAATAGGAGAGAAAAACCGATAAGCGAAGTAGTCACGACATAGGCTACGGCTTCGTTTGTTGACACCTGAGAATAAAGGCTTACACTGAAGTTTGCCAGCGCAAAGGCGCCCAACATGTACAGGAACGCAAAGAGTTCCAGAAACGGAAACCGAAAGTCCTCATGGATTGCTGAGGCTAAAACTTCCAAGAAGGGTTTACCTTTTCCCATATCACTTCCGCTCCTTTCCGCTAACCGCTAATCTATACAATTCCTGCAGGGAGGCGCTTCCCGTCTCTATTCCCAAAAGTTTTGCTTTGACACGTTTTGCCAACCCAGGAACATCCTCGTAAATTTCATCCTCTTTTCCCTCAACCACTGTAACTGAGAATCCTCTGACGTCAGTGTCCACGTCCTTCACGTAATTCAGTTTCTTGACTTCAGCCGCTAACTTTTCAGGTCTGTCAGTTGTGACTCTGACTATTCCAACAGCATACTTATCATAAAGGTCAGACAGTTCCCCAGACGCCCAAACCTTGCCCCGGTTAATAATCGCCACAGAATCGCACACCATACTCAACTCTGGAAGAATGTGAGAAGAAAGAAGAAACGCCACCTTCTCCTCCTTATTAAGATTCAAAACCAACTCCAGAAGCTCACTTCTTGCCTGCGGATCAAGGTTAGCAGTCATCTCATCCGCCACAATCAGCTTAGGCTTATGAACCAAAGCATGGGCAATAGCAAACTTCTGCAGCATCCCAGCCGAAAGCGCCCTAATCTCCCGATTACTTGCCTCCTGCAAATTCACCGCCTCCAAAACCTCCATGGCTCGGCTCTCGGAAACGCCGTAGATTCTGCAGACCCTCTCCAGATACTCCAACGTTTTTTGGTGAGCAGGAAAAAATGCCTTCTCATAAACTATCCCCGTCATGGACCGAATATCCGGATTATCCCAGGGGTCTTGACCAAAAACCCTCACCACGCCTCTATCAGGCTTCAACAAACCAAGAATCATCTTGATTGTGGTAGTTTTTCCAGCACCATTGGGTCCAATCAAACCCGTCACAGAACCCTCATCAAGCTTCAAGTTCAAACCATCAACAGCAACTACGACGCCATACCTTTTCCCCAATTCTTCGGCAACAATTAGTGACATAAACCGAGTTGTCCATACAGGTCATATATAGAATTAACTCATTCAAAGTAAATACAATTATGTTATGCTCGTTTTTGGTGGGCCCGGCCGGACTTGAACCAGCGACCACCAGGTTATGAGCCTGGCGCTCTAACCAAACTGAGCTACGGGCCCTTCAACAATTTCTATTTACCGATTGTCAAGTTAAGATTTAAGGATTTTCTGTTTCAATCCTATAACCGATAACCTGAAGAATAAAAAGGGAAGGGCTTTTATTTGGCGCAAAACTCCTGTAGTGTAGGCGTTAGGGATGAACTACAGAGAATTGCTTGAACGTGCTCGATCGCAGCTTCCTGAAGATGTACGTGAGCACAAACGGTTTGAGGTTCCTAGACCTCGATGCCATGTAATCGGCATGCGCACAATCCTGTCCAATTTTAAGGAGATATGTGACGCCCTTAACCGGGACCCACGTCATGTGCTGAAGTTCTTTTCAGGAGAGATGGCTACGGCTGCGACCATGCAGAGGAACAGGGCAATCTTTCAGGGAAAATTTGACTACAACACCTTTGAGCGTCTCATCCAAAGGTATATCAAAGAGTTTGTGGTTTGTCCCGTCTGCAGCCGTCCGGACACGAAAATCGTTAAGGATAAGCGTTTCCTGTTTCTGGTATGTGAAGCCTGCGGGGCAAGGTCATCCATATCAACTTTGTAGGGTTCTTAACCTTGGAAGCCTACACCAACTTGCGGAAATGCGGGGAACATGTGCTTCTTGCAACCTGTGACGCAGAACTGTTGGGCGAGACCCTGAAGGACGGAAAACTGGTTTTCAAGGTGCGCGAAGAATTCTATAAAGGTCCAAAAATGCCTGTCGAAGACGTTGTTGAGTTGATGAAGGAATCCACTGTCGTGAACATGATCGGAGCCAACATCGTCCAGAAAGCCATAGAACAGGGGCTGGTTCATCCTGAGGCGGTTCTGAACATCTGCGGCGTCCCCCACGCCCAAATCGTCAAAATCTAGAATCTATTTCCAGACCATGTCGTCGTCTTTTGCGTTTATTTTGAAAACGGCAAACAGGAAGTCTTCGTCTGTGTCGTTGACTACGCCATGGACTTCTCCGGGCTCACACAGCAGTGTGTCTCCGGGCTCTGCTCTAACTCTAGTGTCTCCGCAGAAGATAACCGCGTTTCCCTGTAGTATGTGGTAGATTTCTTTCATCCGCTTATGGTAGTGGGGCTTTATTTCTGTGTGCGCCTCGTTTTTGACGATCTGAACAATGTTTCCTTCTGATTTCAGGTCGTCCTCTGTAAGCAAGATTTTCTTGGAGTAGCCCTGCCTATGCAACCACTCTTTTTCGTTTAGTTTGACAAGCTTCATTCCTTCGTCACCTTTGTTTGAAACAGTCCAGAACATAGTCTGCAGCCGCACATATAGACGTTCTCAAGCTCTGTTGGAGAGAAACCTAAATAGGAAAACAACCTTCACCTGATGTAGGAAGGCTCATTGTGTCTTTTAGAGAAAAAGTGGATAATCGGCTTAGCCGAAAACAGAAAGCGTATGAAACCGAGTCTCTGATGAAGAATAAGCGGAGCGAAGACTACCAAGTCATAGAAGAAGTCTTTGACAAGTCAACGCTAATGGTCATCTACGACTTCATGAACAAACTGGTCATCGGCGAGATTCATGGAGTCGTCAACGCAGGAAAAGAGGCGCGAGTCTACTGGGGAAAAGACCCAGACGGAAAAGAGTTAGCCATCAAAAT
>CAZJLG010000048.1:0-8303 GCA_964546665.1 uncultured Candidatus Bathyarchaeia archaeon | reverse complement strand
CTCACAGAGGAGATACTGGCGGACTCGAAATAGCTTGGTTCTGCTCGTTTTCGCCTCTTTTTTCGTGGGCTCTGATTAGCTTAAAGACTCCCAGGTTTGCTACTGCCACCCATCCTGCGATTCCTACCGCTAATGTGATTAGCCATATCGCGTTGACAACGGGTGCCATAGTGGGGTACAGGTCTGAAAGGAGACTGTACGTGGTCGAGTAGACGTTGAAGAACCAATGCATGATTATGGGCGCCTGAGCGCCATACAGCAGATAAGTTAAGCCAATAGCAAAACCTGTAAAGGCGGCGGAGGTGACCTTTCCGATTTCCCAGCTGACTCCTGGATTAAAGTGAGCCAAACCAAAAACTACTGACGTGAAAATAACTACGCCCCACTCGCCTAAACTGATTCCACCCCTCAATCCATGCTCTTCCACAGTTTTTGCGCCAACCATTCTTTTGGCTGAGTCCGGAGACAGGATTGCCGCAAAGAAGAGCTTGATGTTCTGTTTCCAAGAAAGTGTCACATCTTTTTTCTTGGTTATGAAAAGGTAGAGGATGAGGAATGCTCCGATTGGAATAAGCCGAAAGCCTATCTCCTCTATCACCGAAGCGTATGACCTCTCAAAAAGAACCATGAAGGCATCGCCATGTGATGGAGCAGTTCCTGTTGGGATTCCTCCTGTTTCTTGAATGCTTTGAATTATTATGACGCCGATTAACGTCATGCTGTTTATGATAGGCATAGCAAAGAGGCAGTTGCTGAAAAGCTTTCTTGTGGGCTTGTGAATGCTTTTTCTGATTACTGTAGAAAGGCTTTTTCTGAATCTCCAAGCCGCAACAAAACTTGCAGCGAAGACTACCCAAAGCCCAAAGAATATTGTACCTAGGTTAAGTCCTGTGGAAACGCCTATTGGAATGTTCAGGATCCATACTGTCAGAGGGCTTGAAAAGTTGGTTGTGGTGGCGTTTACTCCTTCAGGCGTGAAATAAAACAACGCTGGCTCCACAACGGCTATGAAGAGGTAAAAGAAAATCATGAAAATCGCTATGATTATGATGAACAGTTTGGCAAACAGTTTCCACGAATCTGACGTCAATTGTGGCTACTCCGCTCTATTATCAACTGGACTGTAGTTAAGTTATTTTCCCAGTTTCGCCCCAAATCTAGTTTGGTAAAGGTTACGCCCTGATTAAACCTTTGATGTTTTCTTTGACTGTCCTGAAGAAGGTGTGCTTTATCTTCTCTGGCTCTTTAAGGCTTTCAAGTTCCGCGATTCTGTGATAAATGGGGGGATGAGGGTCAAAACGAAACCACTCTGACCTGCGGTAACCTCTGAATTGGGGTTCTCGCGTGTAAAGGGGAAACAGTCTTTTGAAGCCTATCTTTCTCAGAGCCTCTGCCAACACTTTTGGTTGCCCAATAACCTTGGCGGAGTCCAAGTCTGCTCTGCCTTCCAGAAACTTTCCGAAGAAGTAGATGAGTCCTATAGCCACCATGAAGTAAAGGTAGAAGAATATGAGACCGAAGGCAATTATGTATGGAAAGAAAACGTAAAAACGCAACATGAATTCAAAGCTAGTCAGGGAAGACATAACCACTGGATCATGAGCCTTAAGGTGGCTCATCTCGTGACCGAGCACGCTGAACAGCTCATCCTCATCAAGATGAGTCAAGATTCCGGTGGTGATCAAAACAGTTCCAAAACGGGCGGCTGGTCCAGCTGCTGCAGCGTTCGGAATTATGTTGTTAGATATCACAATTTTGGGGACTGGAAGACCAAACTTTTCAGCTGCTTTCTTTACGAGTTGGTAAACATTGATTCTCTTAACTGAAAGATTTTCTGCGCTACACTCGATGCCATACTCTGAGAAAATTCCGCTGGAGACTTTACATTCAGGTAGCTTGCCAACGGCGATAGAAGCGTCGTATATTTTTTTTCTGATTTGGGCGATGTTTTTGGCGTATTTGCTTCTAAAATCCTTGAACTTCTCAGGCGAGAAATGATAATGTAACAGGATTATCTCTTGCTGCTCCTCTGTGATCGTCCACTGTCCACTCCGGGCAACGATTTTTCCTGAGAAAATTGAGAAGGCAAACATTATAGCAACAAAAATTAGGGGTCCGTACATTCCGAATACCCAGAAAAAAACAAAGGTTAAAGCAGTTAACATGACGTAAAGGGGTATCATTGATTCCGTGAAGATTCTTCCAATAAGGCTTTTTTGCTCTTTTTCTGGAACTATCTTTTCTCCAGGCACAAATGCGAGATATAGTGTAGTCTGACGCATCTCCTCCTCGAACAGCTGAACCAGCAAAAATACGTCTTCATAGAGTTGATCAAGAAAAGCTTTTGAAATTTCTGAATCGCTGCTCTTCATCGTTACTTTTATGGGAGCATCAGCCTCAACCATAACATCCACGTACTGGTTTGTCCTCGGAACCACAACTCGGTACGAAAGAGAATGTTCACCGTTTTTAATGCTGACTGCAACGTTTCGGAAGTCTCTGTACTTTTCCTGTTGAAGCAAATAATTGCGTTTCAGGAACTCGGGAAGAAATGTTACGTTTCCGCGGGAAAACTCTGTGTCAATGCTGTATCTGAACTCGTTTTTTCCCGTTGACATCTCTGACATTCTGAACCACTTAAAAATGCTTTCTGAATTATCAAAGCTCACTCTTCTATTTAGGAGTTTTAGTTAGCGCCACATCCAAAGAGAGGTAAAACGATGAAAATTTTTCAGAACTGCTTTAAGGAACAAACAAAATTTTTGACGTATACCAAGCTGCTAAAGGGCGGATGGCTTAAGTTCCTGTTTCTTCAAGGCGTCGAATTCCTTCAATGAATTGTAGCATTGAGGGCTTTAGTTTAATTTTTTTAGCATCTTCGTTTTCGTCTAGTTGGATGAAATCGTATTCGCTTAGGAAGCTGATGACGGTTTCTGCTTTGGCTTTGGGTAGTGCAACAGTTTTTGTGACTTCTTGTACGTCATGCCATTTGCCGTCTTTGAGTAGCCACAGAATGTCGTCGATAGCTGACATTTGTTTTCCTCTGGAGATGTGAGGTTGTTGTTATAGTGCATAAATATGTTGTGAATTTGTTCTTCAGATTATTCTGTAAAGAACAATTCTGAATGTTTTCTAGAGTTTAGTTCTATAAGATAGTTACAGAAAACGGGTATGGAAGTTCTTTTCTCATGTCTTTATATATACGAAAAACAAAGAGCAGAAAGAATCCAAGCACCAAGAAAACGGCTCCACAGGTGCAGGGAGGAACAAACAATGGCAACAGATAACATGAAAGAATTCGTTGACGAGTTAAGGACCGACTGGAAAAGTTTGTGGCGAAATCGGCTAGAAGACAAAGTGAGAGCAGAGGGCATAGCTAAAAAGGATTACTCGAAGCTCTTTGTGGAGCAGGGAACAGTGATTATGGCAACAAGAGACTTCAAGCCCATAGAATTCTTTGACATAGTAAAAGAGTATTTGGAGCTTGACACAGAAAAAGCCCTTCCTCCAAACGCGACAATAGGCGGATGGGGCAAATTCATCCGAAACAACATACGCAAACAGAAACCCACAACCAGAGCGGAAAGCTACGTTCAGCCAAAAAAGACCCCAAAAAAGGCTCAGCAACAAAAAAAGGGCGGAAGAGGCTGGCTACACGCCAAACTGCGATAAACTTCTTTTGTAGCAACAACAATTTTTCGAACACTACTTTTCCACAGAAACATTACCGCATTTGATGGCGGGCGGGACGGGACTCGAACCCGTGACCCCGAGCTCACTCCCAGTTCCCTGTTAGGAGGCATACACCAGCATTTTGTGCTGTTCGTGCCCTATCCAAGCTAGGCTTCGGTAGAAGGCTAAAAGGAACCTCCTATACCCGCCCAGTTTTCCCGCCAAAACATTTCTTACATGTTGACTGTTATAACCCTAACGCCAAAAGGACGCATGCTCAGGTAACATTTATGTCGAAGGTGCGTCGTGAATATTTGGGTGGCGGGGGTACCCGAGCCAGGTCTAAGTAGCGGGTCAAAATTAGACCCCCTAGGAAAAGGGGGAGGACTTAAGATCCTCTGGCGCAGGCCTCCACGGGTTCGAATCCCGTCCCCCGCACCATCGAAGTTTTTGAGGGAAACAAAAACAGGTTTAAATTCAGCAATCATATTAGGAGACTAATAATACTTCATGTTGAAAAATAGCTTTTTTCTGAAAAACAAGCACCAACAGAAGTGAAAACTTATCTGATTTGCCTGCTTCTATAATCCGTTGCAAAGTGATTAATTATGTATGATGTTGTGATTATCGGTTCTGGACCCGCTGGCTTAACAGCCGCCATCTACACAAGCAGAGCTGGACTAAAAACTCTTGTAGCCGCCGGAATGCTGTGGGGCGGACAGCTTATGCTCACAACGGAAGTGGAAAACTTTCCGGGATTCGAAAACGGAATCCTTGGACCCAAACTTATGGAGCAGATGCGGAAGCAGGCTGAACGCGTAGGCGCAGAGCTTGTCTTCGAAAACGCCACCTCCGTAGACCTCAAATCCACGCCCTTCAAGGTAACTGTTGGCAGCACGGTTCATGAAGCAAAAACCGTTATCATAGCCACTGGCGCCTCAGCTAAATGGCTGGGCTTAGAAAGCGAAACACGGCTAAGAGGCAGAGGCGTTTCAGTCTGCGCCACCTGCGATGCGCCCTTCTTCAGAAACAGAAAAGTTACGGTTGTGGGCGGAGGCGACACAGCCCTAGAAGAAGCTTTTGTGCTCTCCAGAGTCGCAAGCGAAGTCAAAGTCATCCACAGACGGGACAAGCTGCGGGCTTGCAAGTTTCTTCAGGAGAAGGCTTTCGAGAACCCGAAGATAAGCTTTGTTTGGAACAGCGCAATAGAGGAGATTCTGGGCAAGGAGCGAGTGGAAGGAATAAAACTTCGGAACGTTGTTTCTGGCGAAGAATCGGTTCTGGAGTGCGACGCTGTTTTTGTAGCCATCGGCAACAATCCTAACACAGAAATCTTCAAAGGCCAGATAGAACTGGACCCCACAGGCTACATAGCAACCAGAGAACAAACACGAACCAACATAGAAGGAGTCTTCGCTGCAGGAGACGTTATAGACCAGCGTCACCGCCAAGCAATCGCCGCTGCTGGCTCAGGATGCAAAGCCGCTATAGATGCAGAAAAGTTTCTGATGGAAACCTGAGAAACGGTTTTCGCCTTTTCTGTTTTAGCAAGCTTCGTTATTTAACAAAGCTTTTACCTTCATTAAACAATACAATGGTTGAAGTCTTCTCCACAAATTAGGGTAGCGGAGAAACTGGAAAGGAGTCAGCCATGAGCGCACCATCTTACTCAAAAAAGCTTGGAATCGTGGGCAAACCAAACACAGGCAAATCCACATTCTTCTCTGCCGCAACCCTGATTCCCGTGGACATCGGAAACTATCCCTTCACCACCATCAAACCCAACCGAGGCGTAGGATACCTGAGAACCCCCTGCGTCCACACCGAATTCGATGTCGAAGACAACCCAAAAAATAGCCTCTGCCTAAACGGAATCAGGCTGGTTCCAGTTGAGATGATTGACGTGGCAGGGCTTGTGCCCGGAGCATGGGAAGGACGGGGACTGGGAAACCAGTTCCTAGATGAAATCAGAAAAGCAGACGCACTGCTCCACGTAGTCGACGCCTCAGGCTCAACAGACTGCGAAGGAAGAATGTGCAAAAAAGGCTCCCATGACCCGCTGGAAGACGTGAAATTTCTTGAAAACGAGATAACCATGTGGATGAACCAGATACTGAAGAAGGATTGGTCAAAGATGGCTCGAACCGCTGGTTCAGGCAGAGCCGACATGGTTTCGCTTCTTGAGGAGCGTTTGACCGGCCTATCCATCAAACGATACCACATAATTGAGAGCATAAGAAAAACTGACCTTAACATGGATAAGCCGGAGCACTGGAGCGACGAGGACATAATAGGTTTCTTGGACATTCTGCGAAGCGTCTCCAAGCCAACCCTGATAGCAGCCAACAAAATTGATTTGCCAACATCAGAAGAGAATGTTGAGCGCCTGAAAGAAAGCGGATACAAGGTTGTGGCTTGTAGCGCAGAAGCGGAGCTGGCTCTCAGACGAGCAGCAGAGAAAGGCTTAATCGATTACACGCCTGGAGACTGCAAGTTAACCACAAAAAACGCTGAAAAACTCACTGTAGCCCAGAAAAAAGCGTTAGATGCTATTCAGGAGCATATTCTGTACAAGTTTGGCTCCACTGGCGTTCAGGAAGCCATGAACACTGCCTTCTTTGAGCTTCTGCAGATGGTTGCCGTCTATCCCGTGGAGGACTGTGAACACCTCAGCGACCATAAAGGCAGAGTGCTTCCAGACGTTTACCTTGTGCCCTATGGAACAACTGCGCGGCAACTCGCATACATCATCCACACAGAACTGGGAGACAGCTTCATCCACGCCATTGACATTCGTGGAAAAAACAGAATCGGCGAAGACTACGTGCTCAAGGACAGGGACGTAATTTCTATAGTCAGCGCCAAAAAAAGAGGCTAAACCCTTTATTGGCCGAAGCGGCGCTTCCGTCTCTGGTAAGTTCGGACGGCACGCAGAAGATCTATGCGCCTGAAGTCTGGCCAGTTCACGTCCACAAAACAGAGTTCACTGTAGGCGGACTGCCACGACAGGAATCCGCTTAGGCGTTCTTCTCCAGAGGTTCGGATGATGAGGTCAGCGTCCTGTTTTGGCATGTGAGCCGTGTACAGGTATTTTTCGAAAAGTTTCTCGTTTATTTTCTCGGGTTTCAGTTCGCCGTTTTTTACTTTTGTGGCTATCTTTTTTGTTGCGTCAACGATTTCTGCTCTTCCGCCGTAGGCCAGAGCAACATTCAGGAGCCTCTCGTCATACATTTTTGTTGCTTCTTCTACGCGCTGAATCACTTCTTGAATCGATTCAGGTAAGAGGTCTATTCGTCCTATGGCTTTAACTTTAATTTTGTTTTCGTGAATCCTCTCATTATCAAGGATTGACCGCATTTTCTCTTCAATCAGCTTCATGATTTCCTCCACCTCTTTTGGGCGACGGTTGAAGTTTTCGGTTGAAAAGGCGTATAAGGTGATGAATTTCACGTCCAGTTCTATGCACCAATCCATAAGCTCATCAATCTTGTCGGCGCCATGGCGATGACCGATCCACGGTATCAGGGATTTATGGAATGCCCATCTGCGGTTTCCGTCGAGGATTATAGCTACGTGTTCCGGTTTTTTTTCGTCTTTAATCTGGAGCCACAGCCATTTCTCGTATAGCTTGTAGATGCCTAATAGAGAGAGCAAGCCTTCAAGCATGTTTTTTTCCACAGGAGGTTATAATTCAGCATTACATTAATGCATGTTTTAGGTTTTTCAGGTCGTTCTGAACGCTGGAAGTATATAGACACGACCTTCAGATAATAACCTTTTCAATTTCCTGCAATCTTTCCATGCAAAAAGATTAGGCGTCTGATTGCTGACTTAGCTTTCCTCGATGTCCGCTAGTGCATCTTCTTTGTCTTCAAAGTAGCTGCTGTATCTTCTACGTAACAGTATCGTTGTTAAGACCGTGGCCACAATCACTGGTATACCCCCAACAATTGCATAAACCAATGTTCCGTAACCCGCAAGTGGACTAATGAGAATCTTTGAAGCCTCAAAAAACATGACCGAAGACCAGGCAACCCCAACTATGATAACAACTGTGCGCCATAGCCGTAAATCATGCTCAAAGAACCAGCGAACTGCCCTGCCTGCAAGTATAACGCATATGCCGATGGCTATCAGATAGGTTGATGCGTAAAGAAACTCGCCTATAAGCCTCGGAATACTCGCAAAGGCGTCCACTTCATTCCACGCTTCCGCCACTGCGGTTCCTCCCAGATAGCCGCCAACAAGAATCAGCAAGATTCCTGCAATGGCTGAAAAACCTGATATTTGTACATTGAAGGGAGGAGGCGAATAGTCTTTCACCCATTTGTAGAAGTTTATGGCTGCTTTGTCAAGTCTGAAGCCTCTTATAGCAAGAAATGCACCTATAATTATGGTGAGCGCCTGTACAGCATACGTCAACTGGTTGACGTACCATAAAACACCTAAAACCATGATCAGGATTCCTGGGAGACCTAGAATCATTCTGGAGTAGCGGGGGTTCTCTACAAGAAGCTTCATGTATCTGCTGAAGAGAGCAGCTGATTCTTCGATGGATTTGCTGTGCTGTATCACAATTCTTCGAACAGACGTAACAGGCACTCTCGATTCAATCAGCGGCAGCACCATCT
>CAZJLG010000047.1:0-8309 GCA_964546665.1 uncultured Candidatus Bathyarchaeia archaeon | reverse complement strand
TGGGAATACTCATCTCCTGCACCTGCACACCCTACCTGATAGGCAACCTGCCAAGGTACGGGGAGCATATTGCGTGGTCAGAGTCTTCTGCGGTTACGTTTGCTAACTCGGTTATTGGGGCAAAAACAAACAGGGAGGGCGGTCCTTCGGCTCTTGCGGCAGCCTTTGTGGGAAAAACGCCCTGTTATGGTCTTCATCTGGACGAGAACAGGGTGCCAGATACTTACGTGGAAGTGACCGCGAAGTTGTCAAAGTTTTCGGATTGGGGCGCCCTCGGATACTGTATCGGAAAAGGGGTGCAGAACAAGATTCCCTACATCACGGGCATAGAGGATGTGGGCTTGGATGAACTGAAATCCTTCTGCGCTTCTGTGGTGACTTTCGGCTCAAAGCCGCTCTTCTACATGGAAGGGATAACTCCGGCATCCGAGAAGTATCAGCCGCCCAAAGAAAAGATAACCGTCGAGGACAGCGACATCAGGGAAGCCTATGAAGCAATCAACGATGAGGCGGAAGACATCGATTTCGTGTGTATCGGCTGTCCCCACGCATCAATCAAAGAGATAGCAAAGATTGCTGACTTGCTTAAGGGCAGGAAGATATCGGCAGGCACTGAATTCTGGGTTGCAACCTCAAGACCCATGAAGCAGCTTGCCGACAAAAGAGGCTACACTGAAGTGATTGAGAAGGCGGGAGGAAAGTTTGCCTGCGACACCTGTATGGCAGTGGCTCCCCTGAAGGGAAGATTCCATACGGTTGCCACAACCTCCGCGAAGGGCTGCTACTACTCGCGGCATAACAATATGTTAACCAAAATGGGAAGCCTAGAAGAGTGCATAGAGGCTGGGGTGACCGGAAAATGGAACTGAAAGGAAGAATAATATCCCGAGGAGTTGCGGAGGGCGAAGCATTAACGACCACAATGCCGATTTCCTTCTATGGCGGAGTAGACCCAGAAACCAGCGAGATACTGGAAAAGGGGCATGAGCTGCAGGGAAAACGGATAAAAGGCAAGATTCTGGTTTTCCCGAATGGTAAAGGCTCAACTGTCGGGTCATACACGCTTTACAGGCTGAAGAAGGGCGGGGTTGCTCCGGCTGGAATCATAAATAGCGACTGCGAAACCGTGGTTGCTGTGGGCGCAATAATCTCTGAGATTCCCTGCGTTGACCAAATTGACATCTCGAAAATAGGAACTGGAGACACTGTTCAGATAGAGAACGGTGTTGTAAAAATAACGAAGTAACCTGCCTAAAATCCAAGTTCAGTTTAATAAAAAACGAAATGTGGTGCAATAAGATGGGCAATAAGCCAACTGTTCTGAAGCTAGGAGGCTCCGTGATAACAGACAAGGAGAAGCCCTTGACTCCAGACCTGAAGGCTATTGAACGGTTGGCAGACGAAATTTCCAGAGCCAAAGTTTCGCCGCTCATATTGGTTCATGGCGGAGGCTCATTTGGGCACCCCTTTGCCGAACAATATAACATAGCGGGGGGCTACATTGATTCGTCACAGATTCTGGGGTTTTCGCAGACGCATCTGGCTATGACTCTGCTGAACAGCTGGGTTATGGAGGCTCTAATAAACCATAACATTCCCGCAGTAGAGGTTCATCCCTCCTCCTGTGCAGTTACCAAGGCTGGCCGAATAGCCACAATGGAACTGAAACCCTTGAAAAAGATGCTGAAGATGGGGTTTGTGCCCGTTCTCTACGGAGACACAATCCTTGACTCGGAGCAGGGCTTCGCCATCTTGTCCGGAGACCAGCTTGTCTCTTCGCTGGCAATAAAACTTGGCGCAACCCGCATCATAATGGGCGCGGATGTTGACGGATTATACAGCTCTGACCCCAAAACAGACTCTTCGGCACAGCTGATTGAGCACGTAACCTTGGAAGAATTGAAAAGCCTGAAACACAAGATTGAGGGGTCAAAGGCAACTGACGTGACCGGAGGCATGCTCGGAAAAATGCATGAGGTAACGCTCGCCATTGAGCATGACATCGAAACAGTGGTTGTTAACGCCACAAAATCTGGAAGAGTCTACAAGGCTCTTGCAGGAAAAAAGGTGATTGGAACAATATTGAGAAAAGGGTGAAACATTTGGATGATATGATTGGAGAAAGAAAAGCTGACCACATAGAAATCTGTCTTAAGGAAGACGTTCAAGCCAGACAGGCAACAACGGGATTCGAGGACATTCATCTGGTGCATAAGGCTCTGCCCGAAATCGAACGAAAAAAAATTGACCTCTCCACAACCGCTTTCGGCTACAAGTTTTCTGCCCCAATTTTCGTGGGAGCCATGACAGGAGGCACCCAGAAAGCCGCCAAAATCAACGCTGCCATAGCCGAAGCCGTGGAGGAACTCCACCTTGGAATGGGCGTCGGAAGTCAACGAATAGCAATCGACAACCCAAAACTTGAGCAATCCTTCAGCGTAGTCCGGGAGAAGGCGCCAACAGCCTTCATCGTAGCCAACATTGGAGGACCCCAGCTCGTCAGCAAATACGGCGTAAAAGAGGCAAAGAAGGCAGTTGAGATGGTGCAAGCCAACGCCCTAGCAATCCACCTGAACCCCCTACAGGAGGCTGTGCAGCCGGAAGGCGACACAAACTACTCAAACCTTCTCCAGAACATATGCAAGGTTGCCCAAGAGTTAGAGGTTCCCGTTATCGTCAAAGAAACTGGCGCAGGAATAGCTGCAGAGGATGCGGCAATGCTTGACGCAGCAGGTGTTGCAGGGATTGATGTGGCAGGGGTTGGGGGCACAAGCTGGGCAGCCGTGGAATACTACAGGGCTAAGGCACGACAAGATGTTTTCAGTCAAAGACTTGGAGAAACCTTCTGGGATTGGGGCATACCAACCGCAGCAAGCCTTGTAGAAGCTGTCAAGTCAGCTAATTTGCCCGTAATAGCTTCAGGAGGAATACGAAACGGAATAGATGTAGCAAAGGCTTTGGCTTTAGGCGCAAGCTTAGCATCTGCAACTTACCCGTTTCTGGAGCCTGCCACAAAAGGTTCGGAAGATGTTAAAAAGGCGCTGAAGTATTTGGTTGGAGAAGTGAGAAACGCAATGTTCCTTGTAGGCGCAAACTCGATCCAAAAGTTGCATCAAGTTCCGGTTGTGGTGACTGGAAAAACTGCTGAATGGCTAAAACTGCGTGGCTTTCAGCCTGAAGTTTACGCGAGGAGAAAAGCATGAGTCGCCTGTCATCTCAAATAGCTGAATCAGCCGAGAAAGTGAACCGTTTCATCGAAACTGTTGTTGACTCGGAAAGTGAGCCCCAGGTTCTGTACAGGGCTGCCCGCCACATAATTGACGCTGGAGGAAAACGGCTGAGACCCTTTCTTGTGATGAAAAGCTGCAAGATGGTGGGAGGAAGAGAAGAGGATGCGCTTCCAACCGCATCGTCTCTGGAGATGCTTCACACCTTCACTCTTCTTCACGATGACATAATGGACCAAGACGAAAAGAGGCGCGGAGTCCCCAGCGTTCACACAAAATGGGGAGTCCCCGTCGCCATAGTGGCTGGAGACCTGCTCTTCGCCAAGGTTTACGAGGCAATCGCCACCTATACAGACCCTAAGTATGTGAAGCCCAAGCGGATACTGCAGGTAATAAAGGAAATCAGCGAGGCAACAGTGGTCCTCTGTGAGGGGCAGACTTTTGACATGATGTTCGAAGACATGGAAACCGTTTCTGAGGCTGAGTACTTCAAGATGATTGAAGGCAAAACCGCTGCCTTGTTTGAAGTTTCTGCGCGGTGTGGAGGACTGCTGGGAGGCGCAACTAACCGTCAGGTTAAGCGTCTCGGAGAGTTTGGGCGTTACGCTGGCATCGCCTTTCAGGTAATCGACGATATTTTGGCTTTGACTGCAGATGAAAAGCTTCTGAAGAAGCCTGTTGGGAATGATATTCGTGAAGGAAAACGGACGCTGATGGTTGTCTATGCTCTCGAGAAGGCTTCGAAGAGTCAAAGGAAAAAGATTCTTGAAACTTTAGGAAACAAGGATGCTTCTCCTGAGCAGATACAGGAAACCATCAGGCTGATTGATTCTCTGGGGGCAATAGATTACGCCAAAAAATTGGCGAACCGTTACATCAAAAAAGCAAAAAAGGCGTTAGCTAAGTTTCCTGAATCCGAAGATAGAGAAGACCTCATAAGCTTGGCAGACCTCATTTTTGCTAGACAACATTAATTAAACCTAACTTAAGTGGCGTACCTTGAATCCGAAGGAAGAAAAAGAAGCCAGAGCTGTAATCAAAAAAATTGTTCTCCTGAACGCGGTTCGTTACGGCGGAAAAGCTTCACCTAAACCCGTTTTTGGTAAGCTACTTGGCGAAAATCCACAGTTTAGACAGAAAATAAACGAGATATCTCCCATAATCAGCCAAGTTGTCCAAGAAATCAATGCTCTGTCATTCGAGCAGCAAAAAGCCATTGTTGCGGAGAAGTGGCCTGAGGAGCTGGTTGAAGAAAAGGCAGAGGAAACTAAGCAGCTTCCGCCCCTCCCGAACGTTAAAAAGTATAAGAGGGTTGTCACCCGTTTTTCTCCGAACCCAGATTTTGTTCTTCACTTGGGTTCGGCTAGGGCAATAATCCTCAGTCACGATTACGCCAAAATGTATAACGGGGTCTTCCTTCTCCGCTTCGAAGACACAGACTCTAAAACTAAGAAGCCGAAACTGGAGTTCTATGACGCAGTCCGGGACGACCTGAAGTGGCTTGGCTGCAGCTGGGACAACGAATTCATACAGAGTGACAGGCTTCTCATATACTATAAGCATGCGGAGGAGCTAATCAGTAAGGGCGGCGCCTACGTCTGCACCTGTGAGCGGGAAGTTTTTCAGAACAAATCAAAGGCCAAGCAGTCCTGTCCTTGTCGAATGTTGTCTGCAGAAGAAAGTTTGGTTCGCTGGAGCAAAATGCTGGATGGCACGTATGGTGAAGGCGAGGCTGTGGTTCGTGTTAAAACAGATTTGGATCATCCGAACCCTGCTGTCAGGGACTGGCCTGCGCTGAGAATAATTGACCCAGAAAAGTATCCTCATCCGCGGGTTGGCACAGAGTATCGTGTCTGGCCTCTCTACAACTTCTCCACGGGCGTCGACGATCATCTGATGGGCATAACTCACATCATACGGGGAAAAGAGCATCTCACCAATCAGGCTAGGCAGGAGTACATGTACAGGCACTTCGGATGGGAATACCCCGAAACCATCCACTACGGCAGACTGAAGATAACAGGAGCGTCACTCAGCAAATCAGAAATCGTGAAGGGCATGAACAGCGGACTATACAAAAGCTGGGACGACCCCAGACTTGCCACGCTTGCAGCCCTGAGAAGACGGGGAATAACTGCGGAGGCAATTCACACTTTGATAATTGATGTTGGTCCTAAGCCGCAGGATGTGGTTTTAAGCTGGAAAAACTTGTACGCCTACAACAGGAAACTGATTGATCCAGACGCTAAACGGTACTTCTTTGTTCATGACCCCGTGCGGCTGGTTGTAGATGGTGTTCCACATGCTTTTACGGCGCAGGTTCCTTTGCATCCTGATCATCCCGAAATGGGTGTTCGCAAGTTTGAGGTTAAGCCAGTGAAGAGAAAGGCGGGCTTCCTGATTTCGAAGGACGATTTAGAACTTGTAGAAGGCAAAGGGGTTGTGCGTTTCATGGACCTCTTTAATTTCAGAGTAGAAACCGTTGGGAAAGATGTGGTTCACGCCACTTTTCTGGGAGAGTCCTACGAAGAAGCCAAGACGCTTGGAGCACCCTTGATTCATTGGATTCCCGTTGACAGCGGTGTTCCCTGCGAGGTTGTGATGCCTGACGCCTCCGTGGCTAAGGGCGTAGCAGAAGAATCCTGCAGGACACTGAAACCAGACGAGATTATCCAGTTTCAGCGCTTCGGCTTCGTCAGAGTCGACGCCAATAACGGAAAGCTCACCGCATACTTTGCGCACAGGTAACAGCTTCTTTTTTTGCTGCTTAATTTTACTGAAAAAAGCTGTTTTTCAACAATGAAGTATTATTGGTCTCCTAATATGCTAAATTTGCAGCTTTGAATGTCTGAGCTAACAGTTGGTCAAGAATTTTTGACTAGCCAGAAATGACGCTTGAAACATTTTATATGACCGTACTTCTCTAACAGAGAAACTATAGGTGAGTGCAGGTTGGTTGAGCGGCGGACAGACCTTTGTGGCTGCGTTTTCGAGATTCAGGAAGGCATAATGGTTTGCGTTAAACGCTGCAGAAAGCACAGCAGACCTAAACGGAAGCGTCCCTTCAGAGCCAAAGCCGAATGCGTCAGACCCTAGAAGCATAGTATCAGAGATTTTTTTAATACGAGACACAATATACCCATTTAACGGACACAACCAAAATGACTGCGAGCCTGCTTGATTTCTGCGACAAACCAAAAAAACAAATAAAAGACGAGCCTGCGCCATCAACCTCCTCCACGCCTGAACAAGCAGTCGTGGCCTTGCCTGAAAAGAAGGCCCAACCAGAAAAGGAAAAGGTTGTTTACCCAGGTTTTCCAGAAGACCTGCCCCCCTCATATCTTGTGTCAGTCAGTTATGACGGCAAAAAACAGGTTGCCACCCTCGGATTATATGAGCCTGTGTCACAGAAAATCTACTTCTGGGACGACAATACTGGACACAAGCCCTACCTGCTCACAAGTCTTCCGCCTGAGCAACTCAATAGACTTAGCCGAGTAACAGGCCACTCTGGTTTTGATCACTTCGAAACTGTAAACAAGTTTGACCCTCTGCTGGACAAGCAGATTACGGTGACTAAGGTTGTGGCTAAAGACCCGCTGGCGATAGGTGGTCGCCAAAGCGGATGCCTGAGAGACATAATTCCTGAAGATTACCAGAAACTAACAGGAATAGAGGACCCGCCTAAAGTCTGGGAATCATACATCAGGTATTACCAGTCCTATATCTACGACAACGGCTTAGCGCCGGGCATGCTGTACAAGATTCAGAAAGGAAACTTGGTGGCTGTGCAGCAGAAATCGGATGCAGGCACTATACAGAAGATTCTCAGCCTCTTCCCTGACGTAGAAAAAGAGTTTCGGCAAAGCGTAGAGAAGTGGGCGCGGCTGCTTGAATCTCCTGCCCCCGAGTATCTCAGAGTCGGTCTCGACATTGAAGTCACCTCTCCAGATGCCACTCGTGATCCTGACCCTCATGAGGCTATTCACCATGTTGCCTGTGCGGCGCTGTATGGTTCAGATGGCAGAAAACAGCTTTTTGTTTTGAGGCGTGAGGGAATCAGGCAAGGCAAAAAGAAGCTGCCCCCAGACGCTATTGTCGAATATTTTGATGACGAGAAAGCCCTGCTTAAGAGAATGTTTGAGGCTCTTCGTGAGTATCCTTTTGTTTTAACCTTTAACGGGGACGACTTTGATTTGCCGTACCTCTATAACCGCGCCAAGAATCTTGGTATTGAACGAAACCAGATTCCCATAGACGCTGGACGAAGAGTCTTTCACATCAGCCACGGCGTCCACATTGACCTCTACAAGTTTTTCTTCAACAGGTCAATCCAAATCTACGCCTTCGGCAACAAATACCGGGACATAACCTTAAACGAAGTTGGCACCGCAGTGCTGGGGCTCCCAAAAATAGAATTCGAGAAACCCCTGTCAGAGCTGAGCTACACGGAACTTGCTGAATACAATCTGCGCGACTCCGAAATCACCCTGAACCTGACAAGCTTCAATGACAGCCTTGTCATGAAGCTGATTTTAGCCCTTTCACGGATATCCCGAATGCCCATGGAGGACGTGAGCCGCCAAGGAGTTTCCCGGTGGATACGAAACTTTCTGTATTTTGAGCATCGGCAACGCGGCATGCTTATTCCAAACGCCGAGGACATACTTGCCCTCAAGGGCGGAACATCCACCACAGCCATAATCAAGGGCAAGAAGTACAAGGGCGCCATAGTCGTCGACCCAGTGCCCGGAGTTCACTTCAACGTGGCAGTTATGGACTTTGCAAGCCTGTACCCGTCCATCATAAAGGTTTACAATCTGGGTTACCAGACTCTGCTCTGCAAGCATGAAGAATGTAAAGCAAACAAGGTTCCTGAAACCTCCAGCTGGATATGCACAAAAAACAAGGCTCTTGAAAGCCTGCTGATAGGCAGCCTCAGAGACCTCAGAGTCAAATGGTACAAACCCAAATCCAAGGACAAGACGTTACCCCCGGACCTGCGAAGCTGGTACGATGTAATCCCCAGCGCCCTCAAAGTCATTCTGAATGCAAGCTACGGAGTCTTCGGCTCACCCGCCT
>CAZJLG010000046.1:0-8402 GCA_964546665.1 uncultured Candidatus Bathyarchaeia archaeon | reverse complement strand
TGCCACATCTGCTTTTAGCAGGAATACCTGGCACCGGAAAAACAACCGTTGCCCTGTGTATTGCACGTGAGTTATTCGGAGAAAACTGGAAGTCCTTCACGTTGGAGCTGAACGCTTCGGATGAACGTGGAATAAACACAGTAAGAGACCGGATTAAAGATTTTTCGCGTTATGGCAGAACAGGATTTGGAGATGCACCTTTTTCTCTAATAATTTTGGATGAAAGCGACCAAATGACGGGCCCTGCTCAGACAGCGCTCCGACGAATAATGGAAACAAGCTCTAGAACCAGCAGATTCATCCTAATCTGTAATTATTCTAACAAGATTATTGAACCGATTCAAAGTCGCTGCGCCATCTTCCGTTTCTCAAAACTTGACAAGAAAGCCATGGTGGAGCATCTTAAGGAAATCGCAGAGAAAGAGAATCTGCGTTTGTTAGATGAAGCTGCTGAAAGAATTGTGGATTACTCTGAGGGAGACCTTCGTCATGCAATAAACGCATTACAGACTACGGCAGCATACAAAAAAGGTGTCATCGATGAGCAAACCGTTCTTCAAGTGTTCGGGGAAGCTAGTCCAAGACAGGTGCAAATGATGCTTAACAAGGCGCTCAGCGGCAACTTTGTAGAAGCCCGAAAGATGATGTATGACCTAATCGGCCAATACGGTTTTTCAGGATCAGAAATAGTCCGTCAGATGCAAAGAGAACTGATAAAAGTTCCGCATTTAACTGACAGCCAAAAAGCTGAACTAACCGACATTATCGGAGAATACGATTATCGGCTTACACAGGGTGCAAACAGTGACATTCAATTAAGTGCTTTACTGGCTCAATTCTCAAAGTTTAGAACATAACAAGGGGAACGTAATTGGCGAAGGATCTTTTATGGGTTGAAAAGTATCGCCCAAAAAAGATACGAGACGTAGTAGGTAACGAGCTGGCAAAAACTGCCTTCACTAGCTGGCTCAAGGACAAGCGGCGACGAAAAAAAGCAGTGCTGCTTTATGGACCTGCAGGCGTGGGAAAAACGGCTTTGGTGAACGCTGCATCTAACGAGTTTAACTTCACAATCATTGAAATGAATGCAAGCGATACGCGAACAGAAAAAGCGATTAACAAGGTGGGAAAGCCAGCCACTTCTTTTGTTGCCTTAGACAGATTCTCTTCAGAAAGCAAAGGCAACATACTGTTTCTTGATGAAGTTGACGGTGTTTTTGGGCAACAGGACAGGGGAGGCATAAAAGCCATAATTAACATAGTCAAAGAATCACTTATTCCCGTTGTAATGGCTGCAAACGATACCGACCAAAAGAAGCTTAGACCTCTGAAAAAAGTCTGCCAGTTGATACGATTCCAGCAGGTACGCATACCCCTAATAATTCACACGTTACGTAAAATCTGTGCCGCAGAAGGCATCAAACCGGAATTTGAAGCTCTTGAAAGAATTGCCCAGAATAGCCTAGGCGACATGCGATCTGCAATAAATGATTTACAGAGCATAGCTGAAGGAAAACCGCTGCTGACCCTCCAAGACACCATGTTCTTGACCACAAGAAACAAGGACATAGGCTTGTATGACACCCTCAAAGGAGTGTTTTCAGCAGAATCTGTCCCAGAAGCAGCCATGGTCCTTAACCGATCAAGCATTAACTTTGACGATTTTCTGCTCTCTTTCAGTGACAATCTTCCACTTCGTTACCCTGACCCAGATGATTTAGCCACCGCATACGACTTCCTTTCGAAGGCAGACGTTTTCAGAGGCAGGGTAGGAACTGAGAATTGGTCTCTTCTACGGTATTTTTTCCATTATCTTGCCGAGGCTGCAACAGTCTCCCCAAAAACCTTCAAACCTTTTGATTTCATACACCCGCCAATGAGGATAATGAAGCTGTTTTGGACCAAAGGTAAAAGAACAAAATTGGAGAATATTTGCGGAAAAATAGCCCTGAGATGTCATGTTTCGCGAAACACGGCTAAAACAGATATTGTGCCCTTTCTTCAGATAATGTTAAAGAAACAAAAATCTAGCCCAATTGCTTCATGGCTTAAGTTAGAGCCTGAAGATGTAGATTACCTCGTTACAATGAACAAACTCTAGTGGTGAAAGCATGGTCGTCCTAAACAAGAAAGCCTTTGTTCTTCCGCGAGTTGGAAGAGACCAATTCATTCGTCTAATGAGGCTTGGTCTAGAATACAACCGAGATAGAGGCACCTTCAGCATAAGCCATTTCGACAACATTGAAGAAGTATTAGACGCAATCTCTGGCATCCTAAATGAAGAAGCCATGTTTCTCCAAAACTGCCTGATATGCAACACGGATTTTCCCTGTTCTGACTGCAAATATGTGGATTTCTGTGAAACTAAAAACCTTCCCTTTCAGTGCGTGTGCCCGCAATGCCTGAAAAAGGGAGAAAATCCTCAACTAACACTGTTCTAAGCATCGGCTCCAATTAGTCACAGGTTTATGTGATTCAGCCGCCATTCTATGGTGGGGGTCTCTCTCCCAGGGTCACTTCTACGTTTCTATTGTCTCCGTCTCTGACGATTTCGAAAACAGTCAAGTCTCCGGGGCTAGTGTTCCTTTCCATATACACCACAAGATCAGTCATTCTTACTATTGCTACGCCATCTATTCCAGTAATGACGTCTCCGCCAATCGGAACAGTCTGCCCATCTACTGTAGCATTCCCTGTTGCCCCTCTTAGTCCCGCCTGGTCTGCAGGGCTTCCTTCAGTCACCTCCACAAGAAGAATTCCTTGAGGCTTCTCCAAACCAATAGCCTCTGCAATGGCTATGTTCACGTTCACTCCAGAGACGCCTAGCCATGGATGTTTATAGTCGCCAGTTGCTATCAGGTCACCGATTTCTCTTTTAACCGTGTCAGAGGGAATGGCGAAGCCTATGCCCGTGAAGGTGCCCGTCTCAGACTGGATAGCCGTGTTTACGCCCACAACCTGACCTTTACTATTGACCAAGGGACCGCCAGAGTTTCCGGGATTTATGGCTGCGTCTATCTGGATTACATCTATAATTACGTAGTTTCCTGCCGCTTCCAGGGTTCTCCCTAGAGATGAGACTATGCCCACAGTTAATGTGTCGCTGAGACCGAAGGGGTTGCCCATAGCAGCCACTGGTTCGCCCACAGCAAGGGCTGAGGAGGCTCCGAGAACTACAGGCTGCAAGGTTGTGACTTGGGAATCGATTTTTATGACGGCTATGTCGCTGTAGATGTCTGTTCCGACTACGGTGGCTGAGGTTATGTTTCCGTCCAGGAAGTTAACCTCTATTGTGTCCGCGCCCTCGATTACATGGTGGTTGGTTATGATGTGCCCTTCTGTGTCATACACGAATCCTGAGCCTAAACCAAGGTTTGTTTGGATGAGGACCACGGAGTCCTTGAGTTGGTTATAGATTGTGGACCAGGGCATCAGACCTGTCTGATTAATTATGTTCAGAATTTCGATTTGGTTTTGCAGGTCCTGAATCTCGTTGTTTTGTTCAGCAAGGGTCGTTTCCATATCTCCCATCTGATTTTGAAGCCCCCAAAAAGTCACAATGAAAACTCCAGTGTTGACAATAAGCAGGATAAGAACTGCTGCAAAGACGTAATTCCATCTGCTTGAACTTGGATGATATTCATCATACGTCAAAATGCTTAACCTTCCCAACTTTCACGTATATACTAGTCTTAAAGAAATCACGGTTCTAAACATTTCGGGAAAAAACTACATTTTTACCCGTTCAGTTCACGGTTTTGGCTGTTTGGGCTGGCTTGTAGTATGGTTCACGTTTCTTGACTGCTTCCATGAATATTTCCGTCAGTTTTTTGTCGTCAGCTCCGCCACGCATGGGCACCAGAAAATCCACCAAGTTGTCTTTCCTCATTAGGCACGGCTTCAGTTTTCCGTCGCTTGTCACGCGGATTCGGGTGCAGTTGGCACAAAACTCTGTGTTTTCTATGGGGCGAATAACCTCAACTTTTGCTTCTGGCAGAATGTAAACCCGCCTTTTCTGCATATACTTTCTAACCCTTGTCTCTGACGCCAAAGTCTCCAGCTTCTGCTCAATCTTGTCTAAGCTAAGATGGTAGAGGTCATAGTAGTCTTTGCTGAGATTGATTGGCTCCAGCTCAATAAGCTGCAAAATTGTTCCTGTCTGCGCCGCAAACTGGATCATCCTTTCTATTTCGCCGTCATTCACGTTTTTGAGCACCAGCATATTCAGTTTCACTGGCTGCATTCCAGCTTCTACTGCGGCTTTGACTCCCTCAAGGGCGTCCTCTAGGTTGCCTCCCATGACGTTGCTGTATATGTCGGGGTCTAGAGTGGGGAGGCTTATGTTCACTCGGCTTAATCCCGCCTTTTTCAGGTCTTTGGCTAGGCCTTTCATGTGGGCTCCATTAGTTGTCATAGAGAGGTCAGTTAAGCCTTCAAGTCTGTTGATGCCCTCTACGATTTCGACGATTTCTTTGCGGAGAAGCGGTTCTCCTCCAGTTAGTTTGATTCGGCTGATTCCGAGGCTGATGGCTATTCTGACTATGCGTACAATCTCGTCTACTGTCATCTGCGTTGAGGGGTTTGTTTCGCCTTCTCTGTGGCAGTATGGGCAATGTTTGTCGCATTTTTGGGTAACAGAAATTCTCAGGTTGAGAACGGGGCGATTACAATTGTCGTAGATCATGCGGTTCACGTTTCTCAGCGATGCGTTGTGTACGGGAAAGCACATCTTAGGTAAGATAAACTTTTCTAAATCTGCTACAGGAGTAACAAAAACTCCATAACTTTTCTCATGCAGGGACGCAACCTACATAAACTTAGGTTCCTTAGACAGTCTCAGAGACCCGTTTGATGGTGAGTTGTATGCTGTCTTTCAGATTGGATTCTTTATCCTCAAAGGAACTATACAAGGATGTTCTTGTTCGGCTTGTCCACGGAAAGGAGTTGACCTTGAATTATTTTGAACTGAAAAACCAAGATGTGAAGATTCCTTTTCATGACCATCCCGTAGAACATCTGGTTGTCGTCCTTGAGGGGACGATGGAGTTCATGTTTGAAGACCAAAAACTCGTTTTCAATAAGAACGGCTGTCTGTTTGTCCCCGCCAAAACACGGCACACAGCACGCGTAATAGCTGGTCCCGTGAAGGCGCTGGAGATATACCCTGTTACAGAAGACGAATACTACAACAGATAGGGAGCCGCATCCAGTACACACATTGAAGTTGCTTGCAGGTCGTCTAGCCATCCAGCATTTTCGTCAACTGGTCTAGTGAAGATTTTTCCTATATTGTTCCTGTTTTTTGCTTGATGATACTTGAAGTAGATTTCGTCGTCGAAAATGCCCAGTATCTCTATTTTGCCTGTCTTGTGTGACATGATGTACCTGAACCGTTTACTGTGACCGTCACAGTGCTTCTTTGCCTCTTCCACAATCTCTATTCCTGTGCATAGTGGCACTTGGAAATGCTGTTTAACTCTCTTGACTGGTCGGCATTGGAAAAGGTAGTATGGATTTACGCCAATACTCACCAGCCCCTTCAGGAGATGCGCCAGTGTCTCGGGGTTGTCGTTGACGCCCTTCAGCAGGACAGTTTGATTGTTCACGATGACGCCTGACTTTATCAGGTTATCTACAGCTTGGATTGACTGTTTGGTTATTTCGTTTGGGTGATTGAACTGGGTAACAACGTATATTCGTCTGTCTGGACGCGAATACTTTGAGAATATTCTTAACAGCTCGCCGTCATCAAACCGTGACGGAAACGTTACCGGTGCTCGGCTGCCAAACCGTATGAACTTTAGCTGCGGCAGGTCAGATAGAATCGAAAGAAGTTTTTCGATAACGTGATTTTCGAGCACAAGCGGGTCGCCGCCTGTGACTAAAACGTTGTTGATGAGTTCATGCTGCTTTATGTATTCCGCTGCGTCTTCGAAACGTTCAATTATTTCTTTGTTTTGCAGACCAACCAGCCTCTTTCTGAAGCAGTGTCTGCAGTACATTGCACACTTGTTTGTGGCTAATATCAGGGCTGTCTCTTGGTATTTGTATTGGAGTCCCGACATTTTGGTGTTCTCTGCTTCGCCGCTTGTATCATAGAAGCCTTGAAGATTCAGTTCCTCCACTGACGGAACCGCCATCTTTCTTATGGGGTCATGTGGATCATCCCAGTCTATCAGTGACATGTAATATCGAGTAACACGCATGGGATGCATCTGCGTGATCTGTTTCAGTTTTTTCTCTTCTTTAGGCGACAAATCAACATGGTCTTTGAGTTGTTCTATTGTACATATGCTATTTTTCATCTATTCTCTTCTCCCCATTACTTAAATTTGAAATCCGGTTTGCAACCGAGTTAGCCTTCTTTTCGGTGATTCTGTAGAATGTTCGTCCAATATCATAGACAAACACGAGAATCAGCCCCAATGCAACGTAGCTGGTGATTTCTTGCGGTAAAGAACCAAAATTTGACGCTCCACTTAAGACTGGAAACAGTGCAGCAGCCACCAAAAGTATGGCGACTATGTAAATGATGTCTTTGAGTATACGTTGCCTAGACGGTCCTTCATTTATGCCGAAACGTTTCACAAATAGTCCAGTTATTTTATCAACAATCGTTAATGCGTCAAAGAGGGTTCTGACTAGAAAAATTCCTGCCGCAAGCAGAAAGCCTATCTGTAACAAAAACACGACTTCTGTGCTGATGCCGTTTAGCGTCCACAACGCAATATAGCTCATTCCTGCGAAAACCAGAGCAATCGACACATTAGCAACTAATCTTGAGACTCTACCCTTCATTTCATCATTTGCAGCATTCACGCTTGTTCACTCTTACTCTTAATCTGCTAAGCTGTTGGCACCCGTCGACTTCGGTGACGCATAAAGTAGTTTTACGCATATACACGTCGACAAATGGTTAACTAACGCAGTAAAAAGTATATTCTGCTGGGAACTTATAAATATGCTGCGCAGAAAAAAACCTGTTTTCTACACTTTAAAACGTGTGAATTGGAGGATTTTGGGGCGTCCATATCTGCGTTGGTTTGTTAACCAAAGCCTTTAAATGAAAGATATTACATATGAATAATTCATCACGTTATGGTGGATGCCAAAAAAACATGAACAGAAAAAGTTGGTTTCTAGGGGGTAAACAATCATGACCACAAAGCATCCACGAATAACGAGAGAAAAAAAGACCATAGATAAAATGGTTCACGTTTACTGCAGAGGAAAGCATGGCACCAAAGGAAATCAATTATGTGACGACTGCACAGAGTTTTTGGCTTATGCCTTCATGCGCCTAGATAAATGCCCTTTTCAAGAAGAGAAATCCACCTGCGGCAAATGTTTAGTGCATTGTTATCAACCCGATATGAAAGAAAAAGCAAAGACGATAATGCGCTATTCTGGTCCACGACTAATCTACCGAAGCCCAATCTTAGCTCTACATCATGTTTTTGATGGACGAAAAAAACCGTTAACGTTGAAGGAATTTAAGAACAAAAAAACAAAACTTGTGAAGAACCCAACTTCAGATTAGATTTTGACACAAGCTTAAACCCGTCAGCAAGAGTTTGAGTTGAAAGTTTATTTTTATGTTCTACATTTAGCCCTATTCTGAAAAAGGAACGGGATGATACATTTTGGATGCTGTTGGCGTTGTTGTTGGAATAGTTGTTAAGGACGACAAGTTTTTGGTTGAGCGCCGTAGTCTAGATGAAGATATTGACCCAGGAATTGTTTGTCTGCCTGCGGGACACGTTGAACTCAACGAACGCCTAGAGGATGCCCTGAAGCGAGAAATGATGGAGGAGCTAGGCATCAAAATTACCCGGTTCAAGTTTGTTTGCAAGAACTTCTATGTGGCAAGCAACGGAGAACGACAACACGCCTACTGCTACCGCATCACTGACTATGAAGGAACACCTGTCTGCAAAGCGGCTGAAGAGATTTTCTGGGAAAACAACATCGAAAACTTGAGTTTAGAAGTTGACAAGAAAACAGTCAAAAAAATGAAAGAAACACCCGAATAGAAAAATGTTCACGTAACATAAAGTGTGGGAAGACACAGAATTGAACCCTAACCATATCGCAGAAAAACTGTCTAATATTCTAAAACCAGCATCCGAAAAACTTGATGCACAAGCCGCAGTTGTTGTGCTGCTGAAAGCAACCAACCAAAGATTTCAGGTTTTGCTTGTGAGAAGAGCTGAGAGAACTGGTGACCCGTGGTCTGGACAGATTGCACTGCCTGGAGGAAAATATGCTGCTGATGACGAGGATTTGAAGGCGACTGTGGTCAGGGAAACCTTGGAAGAGACCGGCATAAACCTTCCTGTGGGCTGCCGCTTTCTCGGAGCCATGGAGCTTGTGAGGTCAACACAGAAACCTGAAATGAAGAT
>CAZJLG010000045.1:0-8432 GCA_964546665.1 uncultured Candidatus Bathyarchaeia archaeon | reverse complement strand
CATGGGGGTAATTTCGTAACTTAATCCTTTTACTTTGTTTATTGCTGCTACTGCTATTGCCACATAGCTTCCAATGCTTGTTGACTTGATTCCCACAGGGGCTATAGTGAAATAGGCCATCACTTTGCAGGATTTCTCTGAACTCGTTTTGTTTTCATCTCCCAAGAAAAGGCATGTTCAGTGTGCCTTGTTTTAGATAGCTGATTTATTAATGTGTTTTCATATTTGTAAAAATCCGTTTAGGAGACCGAGTTTCGGTGAGCAAAGCAAAAAGTATGGCTCAGGTTTCAGCTAAGGGCGTATTCAACATTTTTTGGGGTCTGGTAGTCTCCTCAATCATATCTGCCGTGGGGGTAATGGTTGTTGCCGGAATTCTTTCTGAAGGTGACTATGGTCTAGTTGCAATCGCTTTAACTGGTCCCAGCCTCATTGGAATATTCAGAGACTGGGGCGTAGACTGGGCAACAATAAAGTATACGGCGCAATATAGGTCAGAAAACAAAGAAGCAAATGTGAAGAATGTTTTGGCTTCTGTGGTGATTTTTGAGATTCTGTTAGGCTTTTCTTTATCTATCTTTTCCTTCTTTGTTTCAGGTTACATGGCTGATGCACTAAATCGACCCAACATTGTTCCTCTAATCCAAATAGCATCCTTCACCATTTTTGCTGAAGCTCTTATGAAAGCCACTCAAGCCGCTTTCACTGGTTATGAAAAAATGGAGTACCACAGCATAACCTCAATTGTTTTGTCTACTCTCAAGGCAGGATTAATGGTTACCCTAGCAATCTTGGGGTTCGGAACCTTTGGGGCAATTGTCGGAACAACAGTAGCGTATTTGCTTGCTGGAATATTCAGCATGATACTGCTGTATGTGACCATCTACAAACCTCTAAAGAAGCAGTATCTAGATAAACTGGAAATCTTTTCAACAATCAAAACATTGTTGAAATATGGGTTGCCCCTATCAGTTTCCGCTATTGTTGGCGGCTTTCTAAGCCAATTTTATAACGTTCTGATTGCTAATTTCAGTTCAGATGCATTAATAGGCAACTTTCAAGTTGCATTAAATTTTGGGTCAATTGTAACCTTTTTTGTTATGCCCATACTTACGGTGCTGTTGCCAGCTTTCTCTAAGCTTGATTCACAAAAGGAGCAGAAGGTGCTAGGGAATGTTTTCCAGTTTTCAGTGAAGTATGCTTCCCTTCTTATTGTACCCGTAGCCTTTATTGTTATGGCTTTGTCTCAGCCGGGCGTATCCACAATTTTTGGCGCAAAATACTCACAAACGCCCCTCTATCTGGCATTGTACGTTGTTACTTTTGTTTACACGGCTTTCGGCTACCTGAGCCTTGAAAACATCATAAAAAGCCAAGGAAAAACTGACGTCAACATGAAACTGACCCTTGTCACGTCGGCGATAGCGCTTGTCTTGAACGTGATGTTAATTCCAGCCTTCGGCATCATGGGTTTTCTTATTACAAACATTGTGTCAGGAATCCCCAGTTTGTTCATAGCACTTTGGTGGATAAAGAAAAACTATGGTGCAACAATCAACTGGGTTTCGTCAGCAAAGATTCTGTTAGCTTCCATGCTCGCGGCAGTAATTACATACACTGTAACATCGCAACTGAGCATATCTAGTTGGATAAACCTAATTATCGGGGCTGTACTTTTTCTAGCCACCTATTTGGTTGCAACTCCCATGATTGGTGCCATAAACAAGGCAGATATACACACCTTTCAAGAAATTGTGCACGGGCTTGGACCACTCGCGCCCCTCTTTGTCTTTCCCTTATCTGTCATAGAACTGTTGACCACGTTTTTTCAAAGAGACTGAAATCTTGTAAGACTATGTGAAGCTAACAAATACGTCAGTTATGGTTTCTTCAGTTTTTCACGATACTTTCTTCGCAGCTTGGCAATTTTTGGGGCAATAACTATCCTACAGTATCCTGCTTCGGGATGGCGATCAAAGTATCTTCTGTGATACTCTTCTGCTCTGTAGAAATTTTTGAACGGTTCAACTTTTGTTACTATGGGGTCATCCCAGACTTTTGCGGCGTTAAATTCTTCAATAACCTGTTCAGCGACTTCTTTCTGTTTTTCGTTATGATAAAAAATGGCTGATCGATACTGGGTGCCCACGTCGGCTCCTTGCCTGTTCGGTGTTGTTGGGTCATGGGCAGTGAAAAAAATTTCCAGAATTTCCTTGAAAGATATAGTGTTTGGGTCGAATGTGACTTGAATAACTTCTGCATGCCCTGTGCTTCCTGTGCAAACCTGCTCATACCTTGGCGAAGCTGTTGTTCCGCCAGCGTAGCCTGATTCAACGTTGATTACTCCTCTTATCTCCTCGAAGGCAGCTTCTATGCACCAGAAGCATCCGCCGCCAAGCGTAGCAACTTCTATTTTGCGGCTGTGCTCGGGGCTCAACTTTTCCTTTTTCATTGTTTCATCTTCATCTGTGATAGTTCTTGGTTACGTTATATCTTTTCGGAAGCTTAACACATATAAGAGTTGATGATATGATGAAATTCGAATGGTGAACTCTTGAAGCTTCTAATCAGCGTCGTAAACAAAGCCGAAGCCCTTGACAGCATCAACGGAGGAGCAGACATACTTGACGTCAAAAACCCAAAGGAAGGCTCCTTAGGCGCCAACTTTCCCCGAGTAATCCGGCAAGTCAAAGAGGTTACACCAAAAAATCTTGAACTAAGCGCAACACTTGGCGATTTGCCGAATCTTCCCGGAACAGCATCTCTCGCAGCTTTAGGCGCCGCCGTTTCTGGAGTGGATTATGTGAAAGCTGGGCTTTTCGGCGTGAAAACCTCTGAAGAAGCAACGGCTCTGATGACCGAAGTTGTCCGAGCGGTGAAAGAGTATGACAGCGGATTGAAGACAATCGCTTCTGGGTACGCCGACTTCAGAACCGTTGGCTGCGTGAATCCTCTGGAACTTCCCATGGTTGCACATAATGCAGGCGCTGATGGCGTGCTTGTGGACGTCAAAGTGAAGGATGGAAAGACTAATTTGTTCAGTTTTCTGGCAGACGAAGAATTCAAAGAACTTGTTGACGCGGCTCACGACTATGGTTTGCTGGCTGCGCTGGCTGGTTCTTTAGATACCCAAGATATTCCGCGAGTACACCGTTTAGGTGCGGACATTATTGGGGTTAGAGGCGCCGTTTGCGCAAAAAAAGACAGGGTGTCAGGCAAACTTGAACAAGAAAAGGTAACTGCTTTTGTTGAGGCAATCAGCAAAGTGTCGAACCGCTAAACCCTAATGTGTGTGCAGACTGTTTTTTTGTTTTCCAGAATCAGCTTGATTCTTTCAGGGTAGCCGCCATTAACAACATAGCAATCCATGTTTGTCTTTAGAAGAATTTTAGGCAATGTTTTGTCAACGCTGGTTCTCCTGTTCCATCTCTGCAATTCTTCAGCTGACAACTCTTCAATCAGTTTGTTGTCCGCGCTTTTTTTGGGGTCTTCAGCGCAAATTCCGTCCACGTCAGTGACCAGCAACAGTTTCTTTGCATCAAGTAATCCCGCGATGTAGGCTGCTATTGCATCCGATGTTACATCCCACGAATGCTCCAGAGGGTCTTCACGGAACATAAGCTGTGACGGCAAAAAAATCGGTAATGTCCCCTTCGCCGAGTTGCTGCTTTCGTCTAGAGAGTAAGATACATGTGAGTTTGGGGTGATTTCTGACAGAAAAATGCCGTATTGGTCCATTGCTAATATCGCCATTTTATGTGAGATTGTGTTCGAGAGCCCATACGCTTTGTCGATTTTTCTTACTGTGTCCGCGAATTCTCCTCCGCCGGGCACAATCATTATTCTGTGAGCTTCCGCTAGAACACTTAACTCTCGGCACAGCCTCATCAGTTTGGCGGGGTCTTCGGCTAGGCTTCCGCCGACCTTCAAGACTGCTTCCATTCTACAGTCTTTCCCTCCAATCTACTCGCCACCATAAGCGCCACGCCAACCGACGGGGACACAACTGCTGCCTCAGCGCCCACCAATTCCTTCATATCCACAATTTGCTTAAAGCCCGCTTTATCTGCGGCATTCTTTGCCAAAAAGTTTCTGCCAAGACCCGTAACTACCGCCACATTTTCACCTTGAAAGGACGGTTTGATTCTTTTGTAAACTTGCTTCAAACCTCCGGCAATCTGCTCAACCTGTCTTTCGTAAACAAACTTTGCCATAGCCACGATTTCCTCCTCCGTTAACATGTAAATGTCCGCGCAAACAACCCGCGCCAACCTAGCCATAGCTTCCCTTCTTGTTTTTCCTCGACCATCACATGTTTCCGCATTGTAATCCTCTTCTCCTATGTTGCCTAGAATCAGATGCACGTCGCTTGACTGGGCGAACAGCTCCGAGGAAACGCGGGTCATTGTTCCCCTAACTGGGATGCCCTCGACGATTGTGGCAACGTTTGTTCGCAGAGACCCTGAATAGACAAGTTCACCATTCTGAAGTTTCTCCAAGTCAGTTCTGCCCTCAGCGGCAACATTACCATTAATCACTGGAATAATGCTGGTTGTGGTGCTCCCCACATCAACGACGACACAGTTTTTTGTCAGCTGCGAAACCATCCAGCCTGTTGCAGCCCAGTTTGCAGAAGCCACCTTAAGCGGTTCCCTCCGAGCATCCTTGACTGTCAGCAATTTTGCTTCTACATCAAGAACAAACGTTGGTGCATCACCGAAGACTTCTGTTATGCAGTCGAGAACGTGGCTGATTCCCTCTTTTTTGCTCATGTAAGCGTCTGACAGCTCAGCGGTTATGGTAACTCCAACTCCATCCAGCACAGCCGAATCTGTCACGGTTCTTTTCAGCTTTTCTAAAATCTTTGGAAGCTGCTCCTTATCCTTCCATATGGGAAAATATTCCATGGATGTTCGAAGCTCCTTCACTGATTCATCTTTTGTCCTTATGTAGGTGGCTTTGGTGTTGGCGCCTCCTATGTCCAAACCAAGAACCTTCACCACTTCATTCACCTCTGCTGTAGAGCTTTAGAAGACGTTCTTTTGTTCGATAAAACGCTGACTCTGCCCCCTCAGGGCTGGTTGAAATTGCTGCGATGAGTGCACAGGCTGTTTTGTCTTCAACCGGGAACGGAGGCGAAACCACATCCTCTAACTGGTATGTCTTGGCTAGAATTTGGCGGCGCGGAGGAACTTCTACTTTGGAGAAGAAACTATAACCTCTGTTTTGCACGTTTTCTGGCAACCTTCGTCTGGTTGCTGCATCAATTATTGTTTCGGCTGGATTGAAACTAGAGACTCTCCTTAATCCTACATAGGATGTTGTAAGCCGTGGGTTAACCTCCAACACAACCGGCTCGTCATCGGCTAATATCATGTCAACACCGACGTAGCCCTTCAATCCTCCTATGCCCTCAACAGCTCTTTCTGCAACCCTCAAAGCAGCCTTCTCCATGCTATGCCTGAAGGGAACTGCTCCACCATAATATTCTGACTCTTCGTCCGGTGACCCTAAAGTAACAAACTGCCTATTCAATGTAACAGCCACGGCTTTATCTCCTGTTGAAATCACGCATGCGCTGGCTGCCTCTCCCCTAACTATCTTCTGGGCGATAAACTGTTTGCCGCTCGACGCCTGTGATACTTTTCTTGCTGCCCCCGCTATGTCTCCTTCATTTTTGACAATACTTAACCCGCCACAGCCAACTCCATCTAGGGGCTTAAAGACCAGCGGATAACCCAGTTTCTTTGTTAGCTGTTTAATGTTGGCTGTTTTTTCGTGGATGTCCAGCAGAACTGTTTCAGGAACCTTCAGTCCTGTTCTCTTTAGTGTTTCGTATGTTGTCATCTTGTTTGAAACCCGTTTGATAGCCTCAACGTTGCAGTTAAGGGATGTTGCTCCCGAAGCTTCTATGGACTGAACAATGTTTTCCAGCACCTGCCCAGATTCTGGAGCAATCACATAGACGGCGTCAGCCACACTTTTCCCATCTTTTAGTCTCATACACAGTTCTTTGGGAGCTGCCACGAAAACTATCTCGTCTGCCTCGTTAGGAGGGTTATATTCTTTGAGTCGTGAATCCAGCAATGTTGTAACGTTGTGTCCTGCGGCTTTGCAGTCGGAGATTAGGCTCCGTAGCATGCCGTAGCCTTCGCTGAGTATGCTGCTTGAAAGTTGCTGGCTGGCGTATCCGCCTCCGGAAACATACTCAAGTATCAAAAGATTCAAACTTTACCCTCGCAGTATCTCCTTTGTATTGTGTGGGACCCATAATGAAAGTTATTCCCGTGATTGACGTTTTAAATGGTGTTGCGGTCCATGGCATACGCGGAGAAAGAAAACGGTATCAGCCACTAAAAAGTGTTCTATGCAAGTCTGCCGACCATCCCCTAGACATTGCCTCCGCCTTCGGCTCTCTGGGATTCAGTAGTCTGTATTTGGCGGACTTGGATGCAATACTGAAAAACTCGGGAAACTTCAACATCTACAAGCAGATTGTGACCAGCACAGGTCTTGATTTGATGGTTGATGCGGGAATAGCAGACGTCACCAAAGCAGAGGAAGTGCTGGCTACGGGTGTGTCAAGGATTGTGGTGGGTTCCGAAACTCTGGCTAGTTTAGATTTTTTGGGTCAAGCCGTCAAAACTTTTGGTGCAGACAGGGTTGTGGTGAGTATGGACCTGAAGGAAGGAAAATTGTTGAGTGCCTCAGAGGCTATTGCCGCGATGGATGCTGTTTCCTTTGCCCAAGAACTCTGCGAGATAGGCGTCAACCAGATTATTGTCTTGGATTTAGGCAGGGTGGGAACGGAATATGGAATCAACTTGCCACTTCTAAGAGCCATTCTTGAAAAGACTGGAGTTGAGGTTCTGGTTGGCGGAGGAATACGGAGCCTCCAAGAACTGGAGCAACTGAGAAAACTCGGAGTTTCTGGCGCCTTAGTAGCCACCATACTACATAACGGAAAATTGGACGTTGATGAACTGAAATCTGCAGGTTTCCTGTGACAATTAGGTAAGTGAGAACGATGCCCCCAGAAACTACACAACAAACAAAGAAGATGCCTGAGAAGGGACTGCCCAAAAACGTGATTAGTGAACAGCTTGAAGTGAAACTGCAGAGAGACTTCACTTATTCTTCAGGCAAAATCCTGTGTTCCATGTGCACAAACCCCCACAGCTTCGCAAAACAGATTTACCGGAAATACCTTGAAAAGAATCTGGGCGACCCAAGCCTTTTCCCAGCGTCCGCAGAACTGGAGCAGGAAACAGTAAGCATGCTGGGCTCACTTCTCTCTAATCCAAAAGCCTCTGGAAGCATAGTTTCTGGCGGAACCGAAGCAAACATCCTCGCCCTCTGGGCTGCAAGAAACCTTGCCAAGAAGGAGCATGGTGAAGTCGTCGTTCCAGTATCTGCTCATCACTCCTTTGCTAAGGCAGCTGACCTGCTGAATCTGAAGCTGATCAAGGTTAAACTCAACAGCCGCTTCCAGATGGACGCAAAAGCCGCCGAAAAAGTGGTTACATCAAAGACTGTGGCGATTGTTGGAGTGGCTGGCAGTACAGGCTTGGGAGTCGTTGACCCTATAAGTGAGCTTTCAGAGATTGCCTCAGCCAACAATGTCTATTTGCATGTGGATGCAGCGTTTGGGGGTTTTGTTCTTCCCTTTCTCAAGGAGTTGGGCTGTGAGCCTTTGGATTTTGATTTTAGGCTGCCCAGCGTTTGTTCAATCACAATTGACCCGCATAAGATGGGTTTGGCTCCTGTTCCTGCTGGAGGAATACTGTTCAGGGATGCAGCTATGCGTGAAGCTATCAGCGTGAAAGTTCCGTACCTGTCTGGAGAGGTTAAAGAGTCTACTTTGTTGGGGACTCGGTCAGGCGCTTCTGCAGTGGCTGTCTGGGCGTTGATGATGCATATGGGACGGGCAGGATATGCTTCAGTTGTTGACCGTTGCCTAAAACTGACTTGGAAGCTTGTTGAGGAGATTCAAAAAATCGATGGCGTAGACATTGTGACTGAGCCCACCCTGAATGTTGTTGGAATAAAATCTGACCGAATAGACATCCGTCTGATTTTTCAGGAGTTGAAAAAGCGTGCCTGGGCGGTTTCCCTCTTCCCTGATTACCTTCGAATTGTCATTATGCCCCACACTAAGCCTTTGCACATCAAAAGGTTGCTTGAAGACCTGCAGAGGATACTGGAACAACTGAGCTGAAAAGAAACTCTGTTTCTGTGAAGATTCTAGGCTTGTCTTTGTGTTGGCTCATGCACCTTGAAAAGCGTCAAAACAAAACATGGAACAAACAGTGCCGCTGAAAAGAGAAAAGGAAGGGAATGAGACAAGTATTCGTACATGAAGCCGCCGGAGAATGAACCTAGCGAACTCATGATGTAGTAGAAGAAGTTTGTGCTGCCGATTATTTTTCCTCGTT